>JANPCA010000451.1:0-3784 GCA_031430715.1 Hyphomicrobiales bacterium
GGCCAGGCCGCCGTCCTTGAATATCTGCAGGCGCACGCCCTTGCCTCACTTCAACTCCTCCAATTATTACAACTAGAAGATGAACAACTTGCGAATGTCGCCGAAGGCGGCAACATGCGTGGCGCCCTCGGGAACGGAAACGCAGACTTGGGCCTCGACCGGCGCCTTGACGTTCAGCACCTGCTTGCCCTTGCGCGTGTTGGCGAGGCATTCCTCTTCCGCCACGATGAAGCCGTCGCCCTCGGTCGAGGCCACCAGGCGCTTGGTTCCCGGCACATGGACGAAGAGCGCCACGATGGAATCCGCCGCATCGAGATCGCAGATCAAGCGCACCGGTTCGCCATGGCCGCGGCCGCCGGGGAGTTTCGCCGCTTCGAGGGTGAAGAATTTTCCGCTGGAGGAAAACAGCATGACCTTGTCGGTGGTCATGGCGTGGAAGGCGTATCTTTGCTGGTCGCCATCCTTGTAAGTAAGGGTGGAGAAATCTTCCAAGTGCCCCTTCATGGTGCGGATCCAGCCCTTCTCGGAGCAGACCACGGTCACCGGTTCCTTGTCGATCAGCGCCTGTTCGAAATCGATATCGACATCGGGTGCTTCGGCGAACGTGGTGCGGCGGCGCCCAAGCGGTGTCTTCTTGGAGAATTTCTCCCGCACCGCCTTGATCTCGCCGGAGATCATGGTCCATTGCTCGCCGTCCGAGATAAGCAAGCCCTTGAGGCCTTTCTGTTCCTTCAGCAGCTTATCGCGCTCGTTGCGGATTTCTATTTCCTCGAGCTTGCGCAGGGCGCGCAGGCGCATGTTGAGGATGGCTTCGGCCTGGGTGTCGCTGAGCGTGAAACGCTTGATCAGGGCGGGCTTCGGCTCATCCGCCTCGCGGATGATGCGGATCACCTCATCCAGATTGAGATAAGCAATGAGGTAGCCTTCGAGAATTTCCAGGCGCCGGGCGATCTCGGCGAGGCGGAAGCGCGAACGCCTGATCAGCACCTCCTTGCGATGATCGAGCCATTCGCGCAGCACGTCCTTGAGGCTCATCACCTTCGGCACTTTGCCGTGGGAGAGCACATTCATGTTGAGGGGAATGCGCGCCTCAAGTTCGGTGTTCTTGAACAGCTGCTCCATCAGCAGGACGGGATCGACGGTGCGGCTCTTGGGCTCGAGTACGAGGCGGATGTCCTCGGCTGATTCATCGCGCACATCGCCCAGCAGCGGCAGCTTCCTGGCGGTCAGGAGTTCGGCGATCTTTTCGACCAGCCGGCTCTTCTGCACCAAGTAAGGAACCTCGGTGACGACGATCTGCCAGGTGCCGCGGGCGAGTTCCTCTTGTGTCCAACGGGCGCGCACGCGGAAAGAGCCTCTGCCGGTGCGGTAGGCCTCCATGATTGAAGCGCGATCGTCGATGACGATGCCGCCCGTCGGGAAATCCGGCCCCTGCACCAGTTGCGCAATCTTCTCATCCACCGCACCGGGCGTCTTGATCAAGTACAGCGCCGCATCGCAAAGCTCGTGCGCATTGTGCGGCGGAATGGAGGTGGCCATGCCGACCGCGATGCCGGTCGAACCATTGGCAAGCAAGTTCGGAAAAGCACCGGGCAGCACCACCGGCTCCTGCACCGAGCCGTCGTAATTGGGGCGGAAATCGACGGTGTCCTCGTCCAGCCCCTCAAGCAGCAACTTGGCCACCTCGGTCAGGCGCGCTTCGGTGTAGCGGTAGGCGGCGGCCGAGTCGCCATCGATGTTGCCGAAATTGCCCTGGCCGTCGATGAGCGGATAGCGCGACGAGAAGTCCTGGGCGAGACGCACCAGCGCGTCATAGATCGACTGGTCGCCATGGGGATGATAGCCGCCCATCACGTCGCCGACGATCTTGGCCGATTTCTTGAAGGCGGTGTTGGGGTCGAGGCGCAGCAGTTGCATGACATGCAGCAGGCGGCGGTGCACGGGCTTCAAGCCGTCGCGCACGTCGGGCAGCGCCCGGTGCATGATGGTGGACAGCGCATAGGCCAGGTAGCGCTCTTCGAGAGCATCCTTCAGGTCGATGCGCTCGATATCGCGGGGGCCTTCCGGCGGGGGAACGTGCTTGCTCATGATTCGACGGAGTATAGCGGAATTGCGTGCCGGTCCTCACCCTGAGGTGCACTGCGCAGCAGTGCCTCGAAGGGTGCGCCCCGGGGTTCATGCTTCGAGGCTCCGCTACGCGGAGGGCCTCAGCATGAGGATTGCGTCAGACCTTCACCACCATGACCTTCACCACCGGCTTCTTGCCCCAGATCTGGTCGGCGGCGCGGCGGACCGAAGTGCGGATGGTTTCGGTTAGGATGCCCAAATCCTTGCGGCGCGGCTTGGAGGTGTTGTCGAATGACTTTTCGGCGGCTTCAAGCAGGACTTCCTCCAGCCCCATGGGCAGGCCGTCGCAGACGAGTTCGATATCGGCGGCAAGCTCCTGCTTGCCGTTCATCACAACACTGACGAAAACAATGCCGGCAAAACTCAGCTTGCGGCGCTGCCGCGCCGGGCCGTCGTCGCTCGGCACGATCAGCTTGCCATCGACGTGGAGCCTTCCAAAGGGCGCCTCATCGATGTGGCGGAGCGGTCCCGGCACCAACTTGGTGATGGTGCCGTCCTTGGGGATGAGCACATCTGCGATGCCGCATTCGGAGGCGAAGATCGCTTGAGCGCGCAGATGCCTTGGCTCGCCGTGCATGGGGATCAGCGCCTTAGGCTTCAGCCAGTCATAGAGTTCCCTCAACTCGCCCTGGCGCGGGTGGCCCGAGGAATGGACCAGGGCGTCGTCGGAGGTGATCACGTCGATGTCGAGGCGGGCCAGATTGTTGAGGATGCGGGCCACTTCCTTTTCATTGCCGGGAATGGTCTTCGACGAGAAGATCACCAGGTCGCCCGGTTCCAGCGACACATGGGGATGCTGGTCCTCGGCGATGCGCGAGATGGCGGCGCGGGGTTCGCCCTGGCTTCCGGTGCAGAGCAGCAGGATCTTGTCGGGCGGCAAATAGCCGAATTCCTCTTCGTCGAGAAAACGCCCGGAGTCGCGGAGATAGCCGCAGGCCCGCGCCGCCTCGATCGTATTGCGCATGGCGCGGCCGGCGACCACCACTTCCCGGCCCACCGCGCGGGCGGCTTTCACGGCGGTGGAGATGCGGTCCACATGGGAAGCGAAGGTGGTGATGGCCACGCGGCCCGTTGCTTCGGCGACGATGCGCTCGATGGTTGCCGCCACATCGGCCTCGGACGGCGAATGGCCCTCGCGCAAGACGTTGGTCGAATCGCAGACCAGCACGTCGACGCCCTCGGCCCCGATGGCCCGCAGGCGCTTCTCGTCCATGCCCTGGCCCAGCACCGGCGAACGGTCGATCTTCCAATCGCCGGAATGAAGCACCGTGCCTTGCTTGGTTTTGATAAGTAAGGCGGTGGGCTCGGGGATCGAATGGGTGACGGAAATGAATTCGAGCTTGAAGGGTCCCACCTCGAAACGCGCACCCAGGGGCTGGACCTTGACCGGCACGTCCTCGTCGAGGCCCGCCTCTTTCAGTTTCAGCGCCAGGATTTGGGCCGCGAAGGGCGTGCAATAGACGGGGCACTTGAGCCGCGGCCAGAGCCAGGCGACAGCTCCTAAGTGATCCTCGTGGGCATGGGTCAAGACGAGGCCCGCCAAATTGCCGGGATCGCCGGCGATGAAGGAGATATCGGGCAGAATGACATCGATGCCGGGGTCGGCGGCATCGCCGAACTTGACACCGAGATCGACCATCAGCCAGTGCCGGTCATC
>JANPCA010000452.1:0-1721 GCA_031430715.1 Hyphomicrobiales bacterium
CAATGCGCTTGGCCGCGAGCTTGAGATCCGCCGTGTCATCGACAACCACCGGCGCGTTGCCGGGTCCGACGCCGAAGGCCGGATTGCCGGCGCGGTAGGCAGCCTTGACCACCGAGAGGCCGCCCGTGGCAACGATGAGATCGATGCGCTCATCGGCCATCAGCTTTTCGATCAACGGGATATTGGGCTCGTCGATCACTTGAATTGCGCCGTCTGGAGCACCCGCCGCCTTCGCCGCCTCTGCCAGCAGGCGGGCTGCATCAGCGCAGCAGGCCTTGGCCTGCGGGTGGGGCGAGAGGATCACTGCATTACGCGTCATCAGCGCCAGCAGGGTCTTGAAATAGACCGTCGCAACCGGATTGGTGACCGGGATCAGCGCGAAGATGACGCCGGCCGGGCGCGGCAATTCGACGATCTTCTTTGCAACATCGATCCGTGGGCTGATGAAATCCTCTTGTGAGTAAAGTTCGACCAGACCCTTGGAGCAGGCCTCGTTCTTCAGGCGCTTGTGTTCGATGACACCCATGCCGGTCTCACGAACCGCCCATTCGGCATAGTGCAGCGCCTTGGCGTGGCCTGCCGCGGCAACGGTATCGCAAATACGGCGGACGGCCGGGCGGTCGAGTTTCTGCATGCGGCTGGCGGCCCAGCGGGCGCGGTCCAGCATCAGTTTGGCGCGCTCGAATTGGACGTCCGGAACTTTCATCAGCGGTTCGGTCATGGTCAGGCCGCCTTCCTGGCCTGATGCAGCAATTCGCGGGCCCGCGGCATGGCGGCATCGAAACGGTCCATGATGTCCTGGCAAGTTTCGTGGGTGAGAAGCACGCCGGGCTTCCATTGCAACACGCGTTTGTCGAGCGACGAAAAGATCGCCCACACGCCATGCTCATAGAGTGCGCGCGACACGAATACGGCGCCTTCCGGATGGTTGCTGAATTCGAGTCCGAGGATCACGCCCTTTTGACGGACGCCAGTGAAAATGTCGCCGTGGCGCGAGATCATTTCCTGCATGGATTCGGCCATGAAGTCAGTCACTGTCTGCACATTGGCGATGAGCTCCGGGCGCAGCAGCATCTCGATCACCTTGTGGGCGACGACGCAACCGAGTTCGGCTCCTCCGCTGGTCGAGATATGCGCGGCGCCATCTTCATGCAGCCAGCCGCCGGCCTTGTCGTTCACGAGGGCTGCGCTGATCGGATAGAGGCCACCCGACAGGCCCTTGGCCGTCACCATGATATCCGGCTGGACGCCATAGGCCTGCCAGCCCCACATGCTTCCGGTGCGCATCAGGCCGGTTTGCACTTCATCGGCGATGTACATGGCGCCATGCTTTTCGCATAGCGCCTTGCAGGCGTTGAGATAGCCGTCCTTCGGCATCGGGAAGCCGTAAGTGGCGGGGATGGTTTCCATGATAAGTGCCGCGACATCATTGCCCTTCAGCGCTTGTGCCATGGCGTCGATATCGTTGAAGGGTACCTGGATGAAGGTCTCAGGCTGGTCGGACAGGAATATCTTGGTGAAGCGCTCATCGCCGGTTGCGACCGCCAAGCCAGAGTGGCCATGATAGCCCTTGATGATCGACACGATCTTGCGGCGTTTGGTGGCGTAGCGGGCGCTCTTGATGGCGATATCCACAGCCTCGGCCCCGCCCGCCGCGAAGACGGCGTATTTCATGCCCGGTGAAACCTTGATCAGCGATTCGGCCAGGGCGGTGCGCGCCA
>JANPCA010000453.1:0-11288 GCA_031430715.1 Hyphomicrobiales bacterium
CCAACTACCACGCCGACTACGTCAAGCCGAAATGGGCCAAGAGCATGAAGCGGCTCATCAAAATCGGCCGCCACATCTTCTATTCCGACACCTGATCGGCAGGCACATGGCTGATCCTCGAAAGGCGCCCCACGGGGTGCCTTTTTCTTTTGGGGCGCGTAAGGTGTGTCCGGAAAAGGAGCGTGAATCATGGCGTGGAAGGAAACAAGCGGGACATCCTGGACCTGGTACAGGGGTGATTGGCACCACGGCAATCCCCTGATCATGGGTCCCATGACCCACGCGCCGTGGCTCGGTTCCTGCGTCTTCGACGGCAGCCGCGCCTTCGAGGGCGTGGCGCCCGATCTCGACCGGCACTGCCAGCGCATCGTGCGCTCGGCTGAGACCTTCGGCCTCAAGATCGTGAAGAATGCCGGCGAAATCGAGGAACTGATCCGCGATGGCATCGCGAAATTCCCCAAGGGTGCCGAACTCTATCTCCGCCCCATGTTCTGGGCCGCCGATGGCTTCGTCGATGTCGACCCGGAATCAACCGAGTTCTCGGTGTCGGTTTATGATTCGCCCATGCCCGAGCCCAATGGCTTTTCGGTCACCTGCTCGCCCTTCCGCAGGCCGTCCTATGAATACGCCCCGACCGACGCCAAGGCCGCTTGCCACTACCCCAATTCCGCCCGCGCCATCCGGGAGGCGAAGACTCGTGGCTTCGACAATGCCGTGATGCTCGATCCCCTGAGCAATGTCTCGGAACTCGCCACCGCCAACATCTGGCTGGTGAAGGACGGCGAGGCGCATACGCCCGTTCCCAACGGCACCTTCCTCAATGGCGTCACCCGCCAGCGCGTCATCCGCCTGCTGCGCCAGGCCGGCGTCACGGTGCACGAGCGCTCGATACGATGGCAGGAGTTCATCGACGCCGACGAGGTCTTCTCGACCGGCAACTACGGCAAGGTGGTGCCCGTCACGAGGGTCGAGCACCGCCACCTGCAGCCCGGCCCGATGATGGCCAGGGCGCGGGAGCTTTATTGGGACTATGCCCATAGCGGGAGGTGAACATCAGCGAATTGTTGGCTGAACTCTCATCATTTTTTTGCGTCCGTCACCCCAGCGAAAGCTGGGGTCCCGCTGTTTTTGTCGCGGCAGGAGAAAGCGGGATGCCAGCTTTCGCTGGCAAGACGGAGCTTTGGGATTGGTCGAACCGAAACCGAAGCATCACGGCCGCAGCACGAACGGTATCCCTTCAAACGCATCCGCCCCGCGTCCGATTTTTTCGATGGCCTTGACCATGCGGCCCTGGCGGCCCAGCACTTCGTCGGCGTAGGTCACGATCAGCCGGTTGGGTGTCGCCGAGGCTGAGGCGGCGCGCAGCTCGAGGGCCAGATCTTCTTCATCCGCATGGGGACGAAACAGGCAGAGCGCCGTATAGGCCGCCGCCGTCGAGCGGCTGATGCCGGCCCAGCAATGAATGAGCATGGGCTTCTCCCGGTGCCACGCCTCGAAGAAAGAAATGAGCCGCTGCACATCGCGGGCCCTGGGCGGTGTGTGGCCGTCCATGTCCTGCACGATGTCGTGGAAGTAGAATTTCAGGTAGTTCTCTTCAGCGATGCCTGCGGGAGGCGGATGCGGCGTTTCGGGCGCCAGCATGGTCACCACATGGCTCACGCCATGCTGGTCAATGAGCGGCTGCACCTTGTTGAGCGGACACACGATGATCATGGCGATTGCAGCCTCTTGAATGCCTTCAGATAGAGCGCGGACGCCTCGTTGGGGGCCAGCGGTTTCAGTTTATGAAACTTGCCCGCGCCCTCGCCATCGAGCCCTTTCGGACGCCCGAAGAACTTCTCCGATTCGGCCACCGAGAAGCCCGCCAGCTGAGTCGCCTCGAGATAGGCCGAGATGCGGTCGGCTTTCTTGAGGAAGATTTCAAGGGCCGGCACACAGGCGGCGGGCAACCCGAAGCGCATATGGATGGCCGCCATCAGGCGCTTTTCGAAGGCCTTGTAGTCGAGGCCCAGGGCCGCCTTGAAGGGAGAGATCATGTCGCCGATCACATATTCGGGCGCGTCGTGCAGCAATGCCGCGAGCCGCCCCGCGCGGTCGAGTTTCGCGTCGAGGTGGTGGGCGATCTGCTCCACCAGCACGCAATGCTGCGCCACTGAGAAAGCATGGTCACCCCTGGTCTGGCCGTTCCAGCGTGCCACCCTTGCCAGGCCATGGGCGATATCCTCGATCTCGATATCGAGCGGCGAAGGATCGAGCAGATCGAGCCGCCGTCCCGACAGCATGCGCTGCCAGGCACGGGGGCTCTCAAGGGATGCGCGCGGCATGTTTCACGGCTTCGTGGCGGTGGCAGTCGACGAGGTGGTCGTTCACCAGCCCACAGGCCTGCATGAAGGCATAGACAATGGTCGGACCGACAAAACGAAATCCACGTTTCAGGAGATCCTTCGAGACCTGCTCGGCCAGCGGCGTCTTGCCTGGAATGTCGGCCATCCCGCGGCGCTGGTTCTGTACCGGTTCGCCGCCGATGAGGCCCCACAGATAGCCTGAGAAATCCGGGATCGCCAGATAGGCTTGAGCGTTCGTAACGCTCGCCTCGATCTTCAGCCGGTTGCGCACGATGCCGGCATCCTGCATCAGGCGCGCCAGCTTCTCAGGCGAATAGCGCGCCATTTTCTCCGCGTCGAAATTGTCGAAGGCGGCGCGGAAATTGTCGCGCTTCCTTAAGATGGTGATCCACGACAGCCCGGCCTGGAAACCGTCGAGCAGCAGCTTTTCGAACAGGGCGCGGCTGTCATATTCGGGAACACCCCAGTCGGTGTCGTGATAGTGAATGTACAGAGGATCGCTGCCGCACCAGCCGCAGCGGCGGAGACCGTCCTCGTGTTTCACCGCACTCATGCATCGCCTTTCGCGTTCGGCACCTCAAAACCTGCCCAGCGCGGTTTGAGCACGTTCACCGTGACAGCACCTGTTAGTAGCGGTTCGGTGGCCTCCGCCAGCCGGTCGAGACGGATCAGCGCCAGCGCGTCCCTGCCCGCCGAGGACAAGAGCGTGCCGATCAGCTTATCCCCGGAGCGGATTGCGGAGTCCTTGGACGGTGGATCGCCATCGAGCATGACCGGCAGGATGCGGCTCTTCGCCAGCCCGCGGTGCTCCATGCGCGACACGACTTCCTGGCCCACGTAGCAGCCCTTGGAGAAGTTGACGCCGTTCAATTGATCGAGATTGGCCTCATGCGGGAAATACTGACCCGACCCGAGATCAGCATCGCTATCGGCCAGGCCAGCCGCAATCCGTGCCGCGTGATAGCCGGGCTCGTACTTGAGCCGGCTTTCCGGCACGATGATGCGCCAGCCCATGTCGTTCAGGCGCGGGTCGCGATAGCGCAGCGCGTGAATCGTCTCCTTGGACGACACCCCGGCTTCGAGATCATTGCCCTCGCCGAACAGGATATCGGCGCGCAGCTTGTACATGTTGAGACGCGTGAGCAGCGCCTGCTTCTGCGTCTTCGCGCAATCGATGAGGAAAATGTGCCCGTCGAAGAACAGGAACATGTCGAACAGGATCTTGCCCTGCGGCGTCAGCAGTGCCCCGTAGGCGGCATCGCCTTCCACCATCGGCTCGATGTCCGCCGTCAGCAGGTTGTTCAGGAACGGTTTGGCGTCCGGCCCGCCCACCTTGACGATGGCCCGCTCCGGCAAAAGGCTCAAAGGAAAATCTGGCTGTCGCATCTTTGTTGCTTCGTTGCCATTCCACATTTACGAAGACCGGAGAAGACAATCAAGGAAACTTGGGCGGTGAAGACGGCGGAATTGATCCTGAGGGGCGGAACGGTCGTCAACCACGATGGTGCCGGCCTCCGTGACCTTGCCATTTCAGGCGGGAAAATCATCGGCCTCGGACACTACGCGAAACATCAGGCGGGCGAGGTCATTGACTGTACCGGCCTGCATATCCTGCCCGGCGTGGTCGACAGCCAGGTGCATCTGCGCGAACCGGGCGCCGAACACAAGGAAGACTTGGAGTCCGGGGGCAGGGCGGCGGTCAAGGGCGGCGTCACCTCAGTCTTCGAAATGCCCAACACCAAGCCCTTGACCGTGACCGAAGAAGCCTTGGCCGACAAGGTGAAGCGCGCCAGCAAACGCATGTATTGCGATTTCGCCTTCTATATGGGCGGCACGCGCGAGAATGCCCACCTGCTGGGCGATCTCGAACGGCTGCCCGGCTGTGCCGGCACCAAGGTCTTCATGGGCTCGTCCACCGGCACGCTGCTGGTCGAGGATGACGACGGTATCGCCTCGATCCTAAAGCATATCCGCCGCCGTGCCGCCTTCCACTCGGAGGACGAATACCGCCTCAAGGAGCGGGTGCGCGAACAGCGCCGCGGCGACCCTGCCAGCCATCCCGTCTGGCGCGATGCCGAGGCGGCGAGGCTCTGCACCGAGCGCCTGCTGCGCCTTGCGCGTGCCGCCGGAAAACGCATTCACGTGCTGCATGTCTCGACGGCGGAGGAATTCCCGCTGCTCGCCGCCCACCGCGACATCGCCACGGTGGAAGTCACACCGCACCACCTGTCCTTCGCGCTCGAGGATTACGCCCGTCTCGGCAACCTGATCCAGATGAACCCGCCGGTGCGCGAGGCCCATCACCGCCTCGGCATTTGGCAGGCGCTGCAATCGGGACTCGTCGATGTGCTGGGTTCCGACCACGCGCCGCATACGCTGGAGGAGAAGCAGAAGCCTTACCCCGAGTCCCCCTCCGGCATGCCCGGCGTGCAGACGCTGGTGCCCGTCATGCTCGATTTCGTGAGCAAGGGCAGGCTGTCGATCGAGCGTTTCGTCGATCTCACTTCACATGGCCCCAACCGCATTTTCGGCATGGCGGGCAAGGGCCGCATCGCCGAAGGCTATGACGCGGACCTGACCATCGTCGACTTGAAAGCCACCCGCGAAATCTCCAATGACTGGATCGAGAGCCGCTGCAAGTGGACGCCCTATCACGGCATGAGCGTCACCGGCTGGCCCATCGGCACTATCGTCCGTGGCCGCCGCGCCATGTGGAACGATGAAATCATTGGCGAAGCGACAGGCCAGCCCATCCGTTTCATCGAAGCCCTCTGAAAGGAACCACCCATGTCCTTCCGCGCCATCCTCATCACCAAGACCGATACCGGCCAGAAGGCAGATTTCGCCAGGCTCGAAGAGAGCGATCTCATGGAGGGCGACGTCACCGTCGAGGTCAGCCATTCCTCAGTGAACTTCAAGGACGGCCTCGCCATCACCGGCAAGGCGCCCATTGCCAGGCGTTTTCCCCTGATCCCCGGCATCGACTTCGCAGGCGCCGTGCGTTCCTCGGCGCACCCGCGCTGGAAGGCCGGTGACCAGGTGGTGCTTAATGGCTATGGCGTGGGCGAAGGCCACCACGGCGGCTTCTCGGAACTGGCCCGCGTCAATGGCGATTGGCTGGTGCCGGTCCCTCAGGGCTGGACGCCCGCCGATTGCATGTCGGTGGGCGTTGCCGGCTACACCGCCATGCTCTGCGTCATGGCGCTGGAAGAGCAAGGCGTGAAGCCAGCGGACGGCGACATCCTGGTGACCGGTGCGGCGGGTGGTGTGGGGACGACCGCCATCGTCATCCTGAGCCACCTCGGCTACCGCGTCATCGCCTCGACGGGCCGCACCTCCGAGGAAGCCTTCCTCAAGAGCCTGGGCGCCGCGGGCATCGTCGACCGCAAGGAATTCAATGGCCCGGTGAAAGCGCTGGCCAAGACGCGCTGGGCCGGAGCGATCGACTCGGTTGGTTCCATCACACTCGCCAATGTCATCTCGCAGATCAATCCGGACGGCACCGTCGCCGCCTGCGGCTTGGCGCAAGGCATGGACCTGCCCACCAGCGTCGCCCCCTTCATCCTGCGCGGCGTCAAGCTCGTCGGCATCAACTCGGTCTCAACCCCCATGCCGCGCCGCCTCAAGGTCTGGGACCGTCTCGTCAAGGACCTCGATCTCGCCAGGCTCCACGCGCTGACCACTCACGTAAAATTCGACGACGTGCCGCGCATCGCCGCCGAGATCGTTGAAGGAAAGGTCAGGGGCCGCGTCGTGGTCGATATCCGCCGGTGAAACCGCCTGTACCAACACACCCCTCTCCCACACGCATGTGGGGGAGAGGGCAGGGTGAGGGGGCGGTGCAGCGAGTCCGGCCGCGCGATCCTTGCTTGCTGAACCACCCCCTCACCCGGCCTCTCCCCCGCTTTCGCGGGGGCGAGGGGAAATAATTATGGACTTCACCCTCATCGCCACGGGGATAGCGATCGGCCTATCGATGACAGCACCCCTGGGGCCGGTGAACATCATCGTCATCCGCACCGCGCTCCGCCGTGGGCCATGGGTGGCGGTGCTGACCGGCTTGGGCGCGGTGCTGGCCGACATGGTCTTTGCGGTGGGAGCAGCCTATGGCGTGCGCGCCATCGAGCGCTTCGTCACCGACTATGCAACGCCGCTTACCCTGGCGGGCGGACTCCTGCTGGTGGTCATGGGCATCCGCATCGCCAGATACCACATCAGCCTGACGGCGCTTGAGGCCCAGGACCCGCCGTCGCCGCGCATCATCATAACCAAGATGCTGACCACCTTCGGCCTGACCCTGACCAATCCGGGAACCTTCATCGGCTTTCTCGCCATCTTCGGCGCCATGAGCGGTGTTCTCAAACTGGGGTCGGCACCCTACCGCCCGCTCTTCGCGGTCCTGGGGGTGGCGCTGGGCGGCATCGCCTGGTGGCTGTTCCTGAGCTTCCTCGTCACCAGGTTCAGGTCGCGCATCGGCACGGCGATGCTGGACCGCATCAACCGCTGGACCGGCATTCTGATCGCCGCCTTCGGCTTCGCGCTGTTGATGGATGCGGTCTTCTGAAACCTACTGCCGGGTCTTGGAGATGGTGAATTCGCCCACCCGCACCCGCTCCGGCAGGCGCTCGCACATGGCCGCCACCGGATCCTCGCCATAGGTGGCGATCATGTCGGAGAGGGCCGCGAAAATGGCGGCGGTTGCCAGGCAATCGGGGTCGATGCCCTCATAGACCGCTTCCTCCCATGCATCGAGCAGATAGCGCAACGCGATCTGCTTTTCCTCGGCGGCCGAGGGCGGGATGGGTCTTTCCGTCGTCTTGAGCATTGCATCCACTATCCGTCACGGCATTGGAGCCACTTTGGTTTCACCTCTGTGGCCTCCGTGGGGCACATTAGCAATCGAACCGTGGCAGGCTATGCGATCCTTAAACGAAGGTTAATTTCCACAAGCGATTTTTCTTCAAAGGCTTAAGAGTTGCCTGGCGCGTCCGATGGCGGTCTTGATATTGGGCGCCAGCGCCATGCCGCCCAAATCCGCCGGATCGGCCCAGCGCACCGCCTTGGCATCGCTTGCCGCCCGCGGTTCGCCCGCCTTGGCCAATCCGGTGAAGCAGGCGATGGCGAAATGCATGGTGAGCTGGCCTCCCGCATCGTGGCGGATAATGTCATAGATGCCCACCAGCGTATCGAGCGAGGCCAGCATCCCCGTCTCTTCCAGCAATTCGCGGTGCGCGGCCTCCTGCACCGTCTCGCCCGGCTCCACATGGCCACCAGGAAGCGCCCACAGGCCGATGGGTGGCTTGGCCCGCTGGATCAGCAGCACGTGGGCGCCCCGCCAGATGCAGGCGGAAACGCCGAGGATTGGGAATTGCCGGGGAACGCTCAATCGGGTTAATCTCCGCCCATGTGCGGACTTTATAGCTTCAGGAAAAGCGCCGACGAAACCCGTTCGCTGCTGGCCTACCTGGAACGCCCGGAGTTTCCGCCGCGCCCCCACGTGGCGCCTAGCGGTCCCATGGCCATCGTGCGCATGGAGCGGGGCGCCCGCCACTTTGCCCTGGTGCGCTGGGGCTTCGTGCCGTCCTGGGTGAAGGAAATCAAACCCGGCAAACCGCTGATCAATGCGCGCGGCGAAACGGTGGCCGAAAAGCCCTCCTTCCGCAATGCCATGAAGCGCCGCCGCTGCCTCATCCCCGCCGATGGTTTCTACGAATGGCTGGGCGATGTGCCGGGCAGGAAGATCGCCTATTTCATCCACCGCCCCGATGGCGGCCTCTTCGCCTTCGCCGGCCTGTGGGAACACTGGATGGGGGCCGATGGCTCCGAACTCGAAACCGGCGTGATCATCACCACCACGCCCAATAAAGAAGTGGCGCAAATCCACGACCGCATGCCGGTGGTGATCCAGCCGGAAGATTATGAAACTTGGCTCAACGGCGAGGTGAAGGCCGCCGCCGCCCTCATTCGTCCGTCCCCGGACGATTATTTTGTGCTGGAGCCAACCCGGATCGAACGCAGCGCACCGCCGCCGAAGGCGCAGCAGATGAAGCTGCTTTGATATCTCCCCCGAGGCCGGATGCTTCGAGGCCCTCCTGCGGAGGGCGCCTCAGCATGAGGAATCAAAAAAACTTCACCCTGAGAGCGTCTCGGCATGAGGAATCAAATTGCCCTCACCCTGAGGTGTCCGGCGAAGCCGGGCCTCGAAGGATCCTTCCTTCCACGAGTCGGGTCATTCATCAATTTGCTTATCCCCCGCCGATCTTCCTTGCCATGCACAGGACCGGGTTCACGTCGTAACCCAGCGCTTGATAGAAGCCGCGGGCCTTGTCGTTTCCGGAACGCACCAGCAGGTTCGTCTTCCACACGCCGCGCCGTTCCAGCCTGTCTTCCGCCGCCTTGACCGCCGCCTTGCCGTGACCCTGGCCCTGCTGCGCCGGAGCGACGGCGACATAATAAAGCATGCCGCGGTGCCCGTCGTGGCCCACCATCACCGAGGCCATGACTTGGCCTCCGATTTCGCCAACCAGAACCGTCGAATGGCTACCCCGGCGCGCGAAGGAAATGTCCTTGTACGGATCATTCCACGTCCTGGTCAGCCCGCAGGCCCGCCACAGCTTGACCACCGCCTCGACGTCGCCATCCTCGATGTCGCGGAAATAAATCACAGGGGCAGAACCCGGCCGGGGCTCAGGATGCCGTTGGGATCGAGCATGCGCTTCAAGCCGCGCATCATCTGCAATTCGACGGCAGACTTGATGTGCGGCATGTGATGCGCTTTCAGCCGCCCGATGCCATGCTCGGCGCTGATCGAACCATTGAGCCGTTGCACCACCTCGAAGACCACGTCGTTCATGGCATTCCACGCATCCAAGTAAGCCTGCTTATCCATGCCGGTGGGCTGCGAGACATTGTAGTGGATGTTGCCATCGCCCATATGTCCGAAGGTGACAAAGCGCGTGCCTGGCATGAAACCACTTACCGCTTGATCGGCTTCTTTCAAGAATTGTGGCACCTTCGACACCGGCACCGAAATGTCATGCTTGATCGAGCCGCCCTCGGGCTTCTGGGATTCCGAAATCCTTTCCCGGATGTCCCAGAATTCCTGGCGCTGGGCCATCGATTGCGCCAGTGCCGCGTCGGTCACTAGCCCACGCTCCATGGCCTCCTCCAGCACCGCCATCATGCTGCCCTCCACGGGGTCCGACAGTTCCGCCAGCACATACCAGGGTGACGGCGTAGCCAAGGGATCGCGCGTTCCGGCATGGCGCAGCGTGAACTGCATGGCGAGTGCGGCGATCAGTTCGAAGGCCACGACCCGATTGCCGCTCAATTCCTGCATCAGCGACAGGAGATCGACCGCCGCCTGCGGCTCCGGCACCGCGATGAATGCCGTCTCGACCGATCTAGGCTTGGGATAGAGCTTCATGACAGCGGCGGTGATGATGCCGAGCGTCCCCTCCGCACCGATGAACAGGTTGCGCAGATCGTAGCCGGTATTGTCCTTGCGCAGGCGCTTCAAGCCGTTCCACACCCGGCCATCGGCCAACACCACTTCCAGCCCCAGGCACAGGTCGCGGGTGTTGCCATAGGCGATGACATTGAGGCCGCCGGCGTTGGTCGAGAGATTGCCGCCAATGCGGCATGAGCCTTCCGATGCGAGACTTAAAGGAAACAGCCGCCCCACCGCATCGGCCGCCTCCTGCACCGCTTTCAAGATGGCCCCGGCCTCGACTGTGATGGTGTTGTCGGCGGCATCGACATCGATGATGCGTGTCATGCGATCAAGCGAGAGCAATACTTCATTGCCGCTGCCGGTGGGAATCTGCCCGCCGCCCAGCCCGGTGTTGCCCGCCTGCGGAATGATGGTTGTCAGCGTTTCATTGGCGATCGCCATGAGGCGCGACACCTCCTCCGTCGCGGCGGGCCTGAGCACCAGGGGCGAGGTGCCGAACCAGATGGCGCGCCACTCGCGCATGTAGCCCGCCATATCGGCGGCGTTGCGGATGGCATATTTCTCGCCCACCACGGCGGCCAGCCGGTTGAGCGTATCTGCGGACGGCCGAATACTCATTGCGAATCCCTCGGCGCCGCGGCGCGCAGCAGACGGTCGTTGATGGCCTCGCCCAGGCCATGGTGCGGAATGGGGGCAACCGCGATACGGGCAACACCGGTGGCGTCGATGTCATGCAGCAGGCGGAACAGGCTGGCGGCGGCCTCCACAAGGTCGCCCGAGGCGGAAAGTGTATAGGGTCCATGCTCATGCAGCGGGCCAAAGCCCAGATAAGCCTCGCCATCGCGTGGGGCATCGGCGTTGAGGCGCAATTCCGCGTGCGGCGCATAGTGGCTGAGCATTTGCCCCGGCGCATGGGGCCTGGCCGAATGCGCTTCGACAGCCAGGGCGTGACCAAGCACCTTTTCGATTTCGGCACGAGGCACGCCGCCATGGCGCAGCAGCTTCGGCCCTTCGCCGAGGAAACTCACCACTGTGGACTCGACGCCGATCTTGCAGCGTCCGCCATCGAGCACCACCGCCACCTTGGACCCCAGATATCTGCGCACATGCTCCGCCGTGGTCGGGCTGATCCTGCCGGAGGGATTGGCACTGGGCGCCACCACCGGGCACTGCGCGGCCTCGAGCAAGGCCAAGGCGACGGGATGCGACGGCACGCGCAGCGCGATGGACGATAGGCCCGCCGAGGCCAGCAGCGACACCCGGCATTTTTCAGCACGCGGCACAACGATGCTCAACGGCCCAGGCCAGAAGGCCAGCGCCAATGCTTTCGCCTCGGCGCTGAAATGCCCCAACCGGAAAGCGGCCTCCGCATCCGCCACATGGGTAATGAGTGGATTGAAGGCGGGCCGTCCTTTCACCGCGAAGACCTGCGCCACCGCCTTATCGTTGCGGGCATCCGCTCCCAGCCCGTAGACCGTCTCGGTCGGAAA
>JANPCA010000454.1:0-10129 GCA_031430715.1 Hyphomicrobiales bacterium
CATCGCCTTCACCGGGGGCCGCGAGACGGGACGGATTGTGGTGCGCAACTACGGCGCCAATCTTGCGATTGTGACGCTGGTATTGGGCGGCAAGTCGCCGGTCGTGGTGTTCGAGGACGCCGATCTCGACTCGGCCGCCAATGCGGTGGTGGCCGGTATCTTCGCGGCGACCGGGCAGTCTTGCGTGGCCGGTTCGCGGCTCATCGTGCAGCGGCGCATCAAGGATGAGTTGCTGTCCAAGCTGACCGCCAAGGTTCAGGCCATTCGCATCGGCGATCCTTCCGACCGGGAAACGGAAGTCGGCCCGCTCGCCACGTTGCGGCAGCGCGCCCATATCGAATCGGTCGTGGCCGCAAGCCTCGCCGCGGGGGCGCGGCTGGTGATCGGCGGCAAGCGGCCGGCGGGTTTCGATTCCGGCTTCTATTACCTGCCGACCATTCTCGATTGCACGGGAATAAATTCTCCATCCGTGGAAATGGAACTCTTCGGCCCGGTGCTTTCGGTGTTGAGTTTTGATGATGAAGAAGACGCAATCCGGATCGCCAACGGCACGCCGTTCGGGCTGGCCTCCGGCATCTTCACGCGCAACCTGTCGCGCGCCCACCGCATGGTGAAGCGCATCCGGGCCGGCATCGTGTGGATCAATACCTACCGCGCCGTTTCGCCCATCGCACCCTTCGGCGGCTATGGGCTGTCGGGGCTGGGCCGCGAGGGCGGAGTTGAATCGCTGCTCGAATACACGCGCACGAAAACTGTGTGGTTGAGGACATCCGACGAACCAATTCCCGATCCCTTCGTGATGCGGTAACGCTGCTACTTGAGGCCGTCGCGCAGCGCCGTGAAATAGTCATCCGCGCCGACCTGGCCGCCCTTCATGGCGATCTCGATGTTGTTGAATTCAGGCGACGCGCTGAACCCTAAGCAGAGCGGCGAGCCCGGCGTGGCCTTGAGCGGAAAGCGCGTCACGAGGGCGTGGATATCGAGCTGGCCCAGGGCGTGGCTCGACGTGTCACCACCCGAGACGACGGCGCGCTTTATTCCGGTTTCGCGGATGATGTCACGGAGGATGAGGCCGAGCGCCTCGCCGACCCGCTGGCGGCCACCCTTGATTGCATCGAGCTTCGGGCCAATATCGCTGGCGTGGCCAAGGGCGGTATAGATAAGAACGCTGCCGCCGCAGCGTATCCGGGCGACGGCATCGCGGGTCAAGGCTGCAATGGCGCTGTTGCGATTTTCGCCGCCAAGTTCCAGCGGATCGGCAGCGATCCCGTCGAAGCCATTGGCGAGGCTGTAGCGGATCTGGCGTTCGGTGGTCGGCGACACGCTGCCCGATACGGCGACGAGGCTGGTGACACCCGGTACGGAAACAAAATGCGCAGTCCCCGGCGCTGCCATGCCCGCCATCAGTGCATACTCGACGCCCGATGAACCGGCCACGAAGACGGGGCCTTCCAACGACAGGAGACGGCGTCCCGCTTCGGTTTGAGTGGCGCTGTTATGCACGTCGTGAAGGACGATGCCGTTGCCTTCTGGATTCTCATCGGCAAGCCATACCGGCAGGGCGGTCTGGCGCCCCAAGTGGAGGCGCAGGTCCGCCTCGTCCATGGGCGTCACCGGATGGCGGCTCATCACCGGATGGCGGTCGATGCGGTAGACTTTGCCCTGATAGGCGGCGAAGAGATGGCCCGCGAAGGTGTAGCGCTTGAGTTGCGGGGCGCCGACCACCAGGGGAACGATGTTCCGACCGAAGATGCGGGCACCGATTTCAATGGCGCGGCCGATGCTGCCGGCATGAGGTGAGGAATCGAAGGTGGAACAGACCTTGTAGTGGCAGAAGCGGGCGTTGCGTTCCTTCAACCAGCGGAACGCATGGGCCAAGTTCGCGTCCATCCACTCTGGCGATTGGCTGCGGCTCGTGCCGGCCAG
This sequence comes from Hyphomicrobiales bacterium, assembly GCA_031430715.1. Classification (GTDB taxonomy): domain Bacteria; phylum Pseudomonadota; class Alphaproteobacteria; order Rhizobiales; family Aestuariivirgaceae; genus Aestuariivirga. The sequence continues at coordinate 1,927 of JANPCA010000454.1, forward strand.
GCCGAAGGCGTCATAGTCCGTGAACGGAGCAAATTCCGCTGGCGATGGCACCTTGGTGAACAGCACCGTCTTGACACCATGGGTGGCGAGGGCCTCCATGACATCGGTGGAGCCGGTGAAATCATCGCCATAATAGGAGAGGAGCGGCGCGCTCATGCGGCTTTTCCGTCACCGAACTTAACCAGGGACTGGGCGAGTTCAGGGTGATCCTTGGCGTAGGTTTCGAGCGGAATACCGGCGACGGCTGCCTCCCAGGCCTGTTTCACGGCGCGCACGCCCGCCGCGGGCCCGCCTGGATGCGAGACGATGCCGCCGCCGCAGAGATACATCAGGTCCTGGGTGCGGCCGGTGCGCTCATAGGTCTCCGGCGCCTGCCCGCCCCACTGGCCGGAACCGGCCACGGGGAGCGCGCAGTCCTCCTTGCTGAAGAGTGGCGTCGAAACAGCTTTGAAGGATTGAACGAAGCTCTCGTCGGGCTCCCAGTATTTGACCCTGATGCCGTTGATCTGGAACTGGTCGACGCCTAGCAGGCGCCAGAATTGCTGGTAGACGCCGAAGTCCAGACCAAGGCCCGGATGGCGGGTGAGGATGTCCCAGCCATTGCGGTGGGCGTGCAGCACCAGTCCTGAGCGCTTGCGCAGGAAGGCCATGCCGCCGAAGCCGATGGAATTGATGTTGACGACGGCGCAATTGCCGCCCGCGCCCAGGACCATGTCATGGTTGCGCATCATCTCGTCGGGGTCGGCGTGGCTGATGCCCCAGGCATACATGACCTTCTTGCCGGTGCGCTGCTCGTGATCGAGGACCAGGGGCATGATGGCCTTGAGGCGCTCTGACAAGGGCGAATAGGCGGGCGACATGAGCTTTTCGTCGTCCTTGACGAAGTCGGCACCCGCTTCCACGACCTCGCGCACCAATTGGGCGGTTTCGTGGGGCCGGAGACCCAAGGCCGGCTTGACGATGGTGCCGATGATCGGGCGGCCGTAAACGCCGGTGAGCTTGCGGCTGCCTTCGACACCGAACTGCGGCCCCAGGTGGGCCTGCTTGAAGGCCGCGGGCAGCGTCATGGCGGTGACGCGAATGCCGGTAAATCCCTTGATCGAAAAGACGCCGCCGATGGCGATGGTCATCAAGGCCGACAGATCGGTTCCGACGGCATCGATGGGAAATTCGATATCGGCCTCGGCGCGGTTGAAGGGTCCAGCCTCATCGCTGGGTAAGGACGGCAATTTCAGCGGCTCGAGAGGGCGGAGCGCCACGACGCGGGCCGCGACCCGGGCTTTCAATTCCTCGGTTTCGCCGGGCAAGTCCACGAAGGTGCCCGTCGACTGATCGCTGGCGATCTTCGCCGCCAGCTTTTCGGGGCTTCCCGCCGTCTCGATGCGGTAGGTCAGCAGGATATTTTTATGGTCAGCTGGTTTCATCATTGCTTTGTCGCGAGGCAAGTTCGATGGTTCGTCCAGTGCGGGCCGATTCATAGACCGCTTCGACCAGTGCCAAGGTCTTGAGGTTGTCTGACCCTGAAGTCTGGGGCTCACGTCCTTCACGAAGACAGTCCACCCAATGCTGCTGGATCAGCCCGACGCTTTCCTGAATATTGTGCCAGGGTCTCGATGCCCATGACAGAAGCGGCGGCGCCACGTCGATGTGGCGGGTGCCCGAGGCTCCCGTCACCGTCAGCCTGTAGCCCTGGTTCAGCCGAAGCGTGCCGAGCGTGCCGTCGATATCGAGAAGGGTTTCCGGAAACGTCTCGGTTTCAAGTTTCGTGGCGTAGGAGCAATCGACCACCGACGCCAAACCTGCGCCATGATCGAGCAGGATGGTGGCCACGTCCTCGTCCTTGATCCCGCGGTTGACGCGTTTGGTCCGTGCACTGACGTTCCGAGCATCGCCAAACATGAAGCGGGCGACGTCAAGGGCGTGTGTTCCCAAGTCCTCGACGATGAAGCGCTCGCCCTCGGCCAGATAGGGCTGACCCGCGAACACGTCATAGGCCGAGCGGAAGGAGACGCGGCCCCAGAACGGCCCGCCGATTTCGCCGCTGTCCGGGATGGCCTTCACCTTCTGGATGGGCGACTGCCAGCGGAAGTTCTCGTGAATCATCAGCGGCACATTGGCTGTGGCGCAGGCCGCCACCATGGCCTTGGCGTCGGCCAAGCTTGGCGCGAAAGGCTTCTGGCAGATGGTTGCGAGGCCATTCGCCGCGGCGAATTCGACGAGGGCGCGGTGGCTTGGTGCCGTGGTGGCGACGTCGACGAAATCCAGTGTCTCGCGGGAGAGCATTTCAGCGGCATCGCTGTAGCGTTTGGTGATACCGAACTGATCGCCCACCTGTTTAAGTCGCTCCGGGCTGCGGTCGCAGATGGCGATGATTTCAGCACCTGTGGCATCGCGCCAGCCATGCAGGTGATTGATGGCGAAGAAGCCGCAGCCGATCAGCGCGCCGCGCAGGGTTTTCATGTCCGCTCAGGTGATGCGCCTGATGCTGGCAGCGATCTCATCGGGCTCGAAGACCCGCTTCCAATCGTCGCGCATCAGCACGGGCTTACCGAATTCCATCGCCTTGTTGCAGGCGTCCGAGAACACGCCAACCTGTTCCTTGAAAATCACGGCGCCCAGAATGTTCATGTGGCCCAGCAGGAAATCGCGGGCCGCCTCGTGGGGCACGCCGCGGCGCACCACCTCGTCCATGGCCTCGCGCATGATGTCGAGGAGCGAGGCGCAGACGGTTTCGGACAGCCCCGGTTCGAGTAGCGCCATCTGTTCCACGCTGACGCGGTGCGAGCGCATGACGGGCGCCCAGATGGTGCGGGCCACTTCGTCGCCCTTCGCGTAGTCGCTTTCCGGGCCCTGCATCAGGGCATTGACGATGGCCTGCTTGGCGGCGATGCCGCCGAAGCGGTCAAGCTTGGCGGCCATATCGGTCTCGTCGTTGAAGATCGGCGGGTGGCAGGGGTGAGTGACGAAATAGCCGATGTCCCGGCGCTCGGGCAAATGGCCGGCATAGGGCGCGGCGGCATCGAGGATCATCACCATGGTGCCGGGTTTGAGTTTCCCGATGATGCCATGGGCCACCTTGCCGATGGCCGTGTCCGGCACGGCGAGGATGACGATTTCGGCACTGTCGAGTGCGGTATCGGCGTCGACCGCATCCCAGCCCAGCTCATCCCTGAGGCGCTGGCGGCCAAGCTCGCTCACCTCGACGGGGCGGACCTTATAGCGCGAATTTTTGAGGTTGCGGCCAAGCCTGCACCCCATTTTCCCGCCGGCGCCGAACAGTGCAATTGTGGTCATGGTTTTGATCCTCCGTCATAAAGCGCGGCGAGCGTGGGGTAGAGGGATGGCGAGCCAGCCAATAGATGGTTGCCTTTCCACAGCCCATCACCCGCCAGAAAATCGCTGACTTGGCCTCCCGCCGCTTCGATCACCGCCAGTGCGCCCAAGCAGTCCCAGGAATTGATGTGGGGTTCGACATAGCCGATCAGGCGGCCGCAGGCCAGATAACACAGGGCGAGCGCACCCGAGCCGTCGCGGTAGAACATGGCGCCGTTCTCGATGAAGCGTCCGAAAATGGGCAGGAAGACAGCGTGCGGAACGCGCGGCGAATAGCCGATGGCGATGATGCCATCGGCGAGGCTTGCGGCCTCCCGGACCCTGATCGGCCGTCCGTTCAGAAGCGCTGCTCCGCCGCGGCGTCCGCTGAAGCTTTCGCCGCGCGCCGGGGCGGTGACGAAGCCTGCTTCGAGCACCCCGTTCACCACCAGCGCGATCGACACGCACCAGCCGGTCATGCCGCTGATGAAGGGTTGCGTGCCGTCAATCGGATCTACGACCCAGATACATTGCTGTTCCATAAGGCTGGCGTGGCCGGTCTCTTCGCCGAGAAAACCATCTTCGGGAAAGCGCTGTTTCAGGCGGTCGCGGATCAGCAGTTCGGTGTTGAGGTCGGCTTCGCTGGCCATGTCCTGATGGCCCTTGGCGGTCACCGTTAACGTGTCGAGCCGCCGGAAATACCCAAGCGCCAGGGCCGCCGCCTCGGCGATCAGGCCATGGGCAAAATCACAACGCTCATCCATGGCCGCGGACATCAGCTCTCCTTCCACAGCCAGGCGGCACCGCGCACGCCGCTGGCATCGCCATGCAGCGCCTTGCGGATCGGGGTTTCGAAGACCGGCGAAAAGGTGTGGCGCCCCAGGGCGGGCGGCAGGTCACTGTAGAGTTCCTCGATATTCGACATGCCGCCGCCCATGACGAAAATGTCGGGGTCGAGCGTGTTGACCACGACCGACAGGCCGCGCCCGACCCGGTCGATGTAGCGCTCCCAGATCAGCCGCGCCAGGCGGTCGCCCTTGCGCTTCTTTTCGATGATCTCCCAGGGCTTCAGGTCCTGGCCCGTGTGGCGGGCATAGTCGGCCTCAAAAGCCCGGCCCGACACCCAAGTTTCCATGCAGCCGTATTTGCCGCAATAGCAGGGAAAGCCCGGAACCTCGCTCATATGGGGATAGGGCAAGGGATTGTGGCCCCAGTCGCCGGCGCTATTGTTGGGGCCGTGGTGCGCCTTGCCAGCGACGGCGATGCCCGCCCCTGCCCCGCTGCCGAGAATCACGGCGAAGACGACGTTGAAGCCTTGACCGGCGCCATCGACGGCCTCGGAGGCCGCCAGGCAGTCGGCGTCGTTCTCGACGCGGATGTCGCGCTTCAGAGCCTCGCGCAAGTCATTCTCAACCGGCTGGCCCAACAGCCATGTGGAGCTGGCACCCTTGCCGAGGCGCGAGCGTGGTTCAAGGGAACCCGGGATGCCGATGCCGATCGAGCCGGTCTGGCCGGTTTCCCGTTCCATGCGTTCGATGAGGGCGGCGATGACCCGTATGCAGCCATGGTAGTCGTGGCGGGGCGTGTCCTCGCGCAGCCGGGACAGTGCAACGCCATCCGGCGTCATCGCCACGCCCTCGATTTTTGTTCCGCCCCAGTCGATGCCGATCAGCATTGCCAACCTCTCAATAGGGGTTGCCTAAAGCCGCACCGGGCGATTGTCCAGATCGCAAAGGGCTCAAGGGATCAATTGCGGCTACGCAGTTCAAAGGTTCCGGCAAACCGCCGGCAGCCGGGCATCCCAGGCGCGGAAATCCGCCACCACACGCTCCCGTTCGGACTCCGGCAATTCGGACATGGGCGGCAGCACCCGCAGCCAGCCGCTGTCATCCATGGCGGCCGCAACGGCGCTCTTGGTCGCGGCAATGAAGGGATGGCGCGACAGGATCGCGTCGCCTTCGGCCACATGAGCCGCAAGAGCGCCGCGGCCTTGAGCGTCCGGCAGATCGATCATGGCGCGCAGCAGACGCGGCATGAGGTTGGCCAGTCCGCAGATGGTGCCGCGGCTTCCAGCTTCGAGAACCTCGGGCAGATGGATTTCGGTGCCCGTGAAGATCGACAGGTGCGGAAAGCGGTGGATCAAATCCAGCGTGACATCGAGGTTGCCGCCCGAGTCCTTGACGCCGGCGATCACTCCGGGAAAGCGCTCGACTAGGCGGCGCACCACCTCGGGTGTGATCGGCACACCGCAGATATCGGGAAAATGATAGAGGTAGAGGCGCATGTCCGGGCGGGCGGCCTGTTCGATGACACCCGCGTAGAAGCGGTAGGTCCCCTCCTCGGTGATACCATTGCGATAGACGCAGGGCGGCATGAGGAGGAGGCCATGGACTCCCAGCCCCAGGGCATGAACGGAGAGCGCCACCACGTCGGTGATGGCCATGGCGCCCACCGAAACCACGATGCGGCCGGGATCGATGCCGGCGGCGATGACGGCATCCAGCGCGGCCATCCGGTCACTCGTCGAGAACTCGGTGCCCTCGCCTGTCGTTCCGAACAGGGCGATGCCATCGCAGCCCTGCTCCATCAGCATCCTGGCACGCGCGATCAGGCGCGGGACGTCCGGCCGGAAATCGGGGCTGACGGGAGTCGTGACCGCGACCATGAGGCATTTCGATCGTGGCAGTGCGTTCAAGCGTGACCTCACCGGCAATTGGGGCCTCTGGTAGCCCGCCGCGGCGTTCATCTTCGAGATTAATTGTAAATTGTCAACATTGTGCTTGACGAAGGTTCCAACCCGTTGGAGCATTCCGGCCCTCGACCCAGAAGAAGCGATAAGCTCCGCCAGCACTGACAACCGGTTCAACAGGGAGATCAAGACCATGGGCAGCACCGCCGTAACAACGCGCAATCCGAGTATCGGCCGCAGGACGCTGCTGGCCGGCAGCGCGGCACTCTTGTCCGTTCATTTACTGAGCAGCCGGGCGCAAGCAGCTGCCAAGGTGATCCGCATTTCGACTCCGGGCACGGACACGGAATGGCAGTCCAAGGCCCTTGTCGCTTTCAAGGCGGCACTTGAAAAATCCATGCCCGGCGCCTTCGACGTGCAGATTCACTACAATGGCACACTGTTCGCGCAAGGAACCGAAATCGAGGCGATGCAGCGCGGCAATCTTGAGGTGGCACTCACGTCGCCAGCCGACATCACCGAACTCATCCCGGAATACTCGATCTTCACGACCGGTTACCTGATGCGCGATGCGGCCCACCTCGATGCCGTCTATGACGGCGACGTCGGCACGGAATACAAGGCCAAGGTGGCCTCGGGCCTCGGGTTGCAGATCGTCCGCAGCCAGTATCTCGGCACCCGCCATGTCATCCTGCGGCAGCCGCGTACCGTCAACGTGCCCGCCGATCTGGCGGGCCTCAAGCTGCGCATGCCGGGATCAAAGGCGTGGCAGTTCCTTGGCAATGCTCTGGGCGCCAGCGCCACGCCGCTGGCCTTCGAGGAAGTCTATCTCGCCATGCAGACGGGGACCATCGACGGCCTCGAAAATCCCTTGCCCGACGCGATTTCAGCCAAGTTCTACGAGGTCAGCAAGCAGGTCGTTCTCACCGGCCACCAGGTGGCGAATGTCTTCTTCACAATGGCCAAGCCGTTCTGGGATGGCTTGAGCGATGCGGAGCGCGCCGCCATCACGGCGGCGGTCGATGCCGGAAAAAAACTCAACGACGACGGCGTGCTATCGACCGAGGCCGAGGGCAAGGCGTTCTTCGAGGCGCACGGCAATACAGTGACGACGCCCGATGTTGCGGCGTTCCGCAAGCAGGTGCTCGATGCCTTCCTGAACTCGGATTTCGCGAAGTCGTGGCCCGCCGGGCTGCTTGACCGCATCAATGCGGCGGGTGCCTGATCCGGCATGAAGGTTCGGCTCCTGGCGGGCTGGAAACATCTGTCCGAGGGGGTGGCGGCATTGGCCTTGCTGCTGATGTTCGCCGCCTTCGTCACCCAGGTGGTCAGCCGCTACGTGTTCAACGCGCCTTTGAGCTGGACGCTGGAACTGTGTTCGATCACCTATGTATGGGTGGTCTTCTGGTCCTGTGGGCTGCTGATCAAGGAGCGCGAGCAGATCGTTTTCGACGTTATTTATCAAGCCATCAAACCGGGCCCAAGGCGCTGGCTGGCCATCGCCAACACCAGCGCATTGGGGCTGATCTTTCTTGCGGCACTCCCCGGCACCATCGACTATGTGTGGTTTCTCAGGCGGCGAAATTCGATGATGCTGGAAGTGCCGATGCACATTGTCTATGCCTGCTTCGTCATCTTCATGGCCGCGGTGGTGGTGGGCTCGGCAATCCGCCTGAAGCGGCTGTTTAGCTCTTCGTGGCCAGGCCATCTCTGAGGATATTCCCGCTTTGAGTCCCGCCGCCTGGGTGATGTTCATTCTGTTCTTCGTGTGGTCGTTCCTGGGCATGCCCATCGGCCATGCCATGATCGCCGCGGCCATCGTTTATCTGTTCATGACCGGCCAGGACATTGGCCTCGTCGCATCGCAAAGCCTCAACGGCCTCTATGGCAGTTTCGTGCTGCTCGCCGTGCCGCTGTTCATCCTTGCCGCCGACATCATGAACGCAGGCAAGATGACCGACCGCATCTTCGCCTTCGCCAATGTCATCGTGGGCCGCATGAAGGGCGGACTGGCGCAAGTGAACATCCTGGCCAGCGTGATTTTTTCGGGCATGAGCGGATCGGCACTTGCCGACGCGGCGGGGCCGGGCAAGCTCGAAGTCGACATGATGGTGAAGGCCGGTTACAAGCCGGGCTTCTCGGCGGCCCTGTCGACGACATCGGCGATCATCGGGCCGATCATCCCGCCGTCGATTCCGATGG
>JANPCA010000455.1:0-22178 GCA_031430715.1 Hyphomicrobiales bacterium
CCAAGCGGAGGCCGTCCATACATGACGGATTTGGGAGAATTGTTCCAACTTGACGGGATTGGCTCTAGCCGGACTGATGGAGCCTCTGAACCTTCAATGCGTGACCTGTCGCATTTGAGACCATGGACTCAAATCCAGCCCAACGCCACCTCGTCGACGCCGAACTCGCTGATATTGTGGGACACTTCGTTGGTGATTCCCATTAAGACCCCGAAGAAGAAATGGAGTTCGACGGGCGACTCGTCCATGAATGCGATGGCCTGGAAATTACGCGCCAGAATCGACCCGGTTGTCAGGCCGTCGAATGGGTCGCCATCCAGAATCCGGAGCTGCTGCGTTGCGCCGTCCACCTCGAACAGATAGTCGCCGCGGCTCCCCCACAGCACGAGAATGTCATCGTCGCCGCCCCCGTCATATTCGCTGCCATCGGCGGCACTGTTGAAGAAATAGGGATTGAAGGCGAAATCGGCATCGAAGTTGAAAACAGCGTCTTCTCCTGATCCACCCATGGCAAGGTCGTTGCCGGTGCCTGCGAAGATCGCATCATTGTCGGCTTCGCCAAACAATTGATCGGTGCCATCGCTGCCCACCAGAATATCATTTGCACTGCCACCCAACAGCGTATCGGAACCGATCGATCCCCACAACTCATCGAAACCACTGCCGCCGTTCAACACGTCGTTGTTGGCACCGCCATTGAGGAAATCCTGATCCTCGCCGCCATCCAGCCGGTCATCGCCGGTGTCGCCAATCAGACTATCGTTTCCCGATTCGCCTATGAGCTGGTCGTCGCCTGTTCCGCCACCCAGAGAATCGTTGCCCTCGCCACCGGTGAGGTCATCAATTCCATCTTCGCCGTAAATTGTGTCATTGCCGCTGTCGCCAAAAAGATGATCGTCATGGCTGCCGCCGCGAATTGAATCGTCGTTCAGGCCGCCATGAATAGTGTCGGCGCCCGTTCCACCATAGATCATGTCGTTGTTCGCGCCGCCATCGATCGTGTCGGTTCCGGCGTCGCCATAGATGGTGTCGATACCTTCATCGCCCGAAATACTATCGTTGTCGGCGCCACCACGAAGCGTGTCATTGCCAAGGCCGCCGAAGATGACATCGTTGCCGGCGTCGCCATAGACCGTATCGTGGCCAAACAGCGTGCCCTTGAATTCATCGCCATACAGCGTGTCGTTTTCGCTCCCGCCATAGATCGTATCATTGTCGCCGCCGCCTATGACGATGTCGGCGCCGATTCCCCCGTAGAGCGTATCAAATCCTGTGCCGCCGTCGACGATGTCGTTGCCATCGTCGCCATAGAGACTGTCATTGCCGCTACCGCCATAAAGTGTGTCGTTGTTGCGGCCCCCGTGGATCAGATCCTTTCCGCCATCGCCATAGAGGACATCCTTGCCATTGGCGCCCTGTATGGTGTCGTTGCCATCCAGCCCGTATATGATGAAGTCCTGCAGGATGAAGGGACTGCCGATCAGCTTGTCGTCGCCTGCCGTTCCGGTGATGATTGTCGCCATTGCTGCGTCTCCCATGTTGCGGCGCATGGAGCCTCGGGCGTCCATGGGCGGAAATTGAATTGGAGAATGCACGGGTGAATGCAGCAACACTTGAGCAAGCCGTGACTGAACGCCTTCACAACACGCCGTTCACCAACCATTCATCTGCAACGGAGAGGGAGCGGAAATCTAAATGAGTTCGCCGTTCAGCGCCTTGCCGATCAGCGCCCGCGTATTGGCGATCCCATAGAGCGCCACGAAGCTGCCGAAGCGCGGACCCTTCTCCTCGCCGAGCAGCACCTGATAGAGCATGTTGAACCAGCCTTGCGCGACGCCCGTGGAGCCATCCTTCTGCACCGTCTTGTAGGGATCGCGGCGGCCCACGTCATAGACCTTGAGCTGGATGTCCTCGGGGGTCGCGCCTTCCGGCAGCATGCCGAATGCGTCCGAGAGATCGGACAGCGCTTTCGCCTCATCCTCCGTGGGCGGACGATATTGCTTCTTCGGCTTCACGAAGTCAGCAAAGTAGCGCACCGCATAGCCGGTGAGCGCGTCGAGGCGCGGATGCGTCTCGGGGCTGACATTCGGCTCGTAGCGCTTGATGAAGGCCCACAGCACGGATTTGTCCTCGGCATTGGCCACCGCCACCAGATTAAGCAGCAGCGCGAAGGAAATCGCCCCCTCCTCCGGCTTGGGCGGGTGGCCCTGATGGATATGCCACGCCGGGTTCATCAGCCGGTCGGTCCAGTTTCCCGCCTGACGCTGATAGGCACCGAGGAAAGCAGCGTAGTCGTCGACCGCCCGCGGGATCACATCAAAGTAAAGCCGCTTCGCCTCGCGCGGCTTCGTATACATAAATAGCGACAGCGAATCGGGATCGGCGTAGGTCAGCCACTCGCCGATGGTGAGGCCGTTGCCCTTCGACTTGGAAATCTTCTGGCCCTTGTCGTCGAGAAACAGCTCATAGACGTAATGCTGCGGGGCTTCCGCGCCGAGGATTTCGCAGATGCGGTCATAGACCGGGGCATTGGTCTGGTGGTCCTTGCCGAACATTTCGAAGTCGACACCCAAGGCCGCCCAGCGCATGCCGAAATCCGGCTTCCACTGCAGCTTGCAATGTCCGCCGGTGACGGGCAGCGTCACATCTCTCCCATCCTCGTCGGCAAAGGTGATGGTGCCCTGGGAGATGTTGACTTCCTTCATCGGCACATAGAGCACGCGCCCCGTCGACGGCGAGATCGGCAGGAAGGGGCTGTAGGTCGCCTGACGTTCTTCGCCCAGCGTCGGCAGCATGACGCCCATGATGGCGTCAAACTTCTCGAGCGCCCGGAGCAGCATCGCATCGAAACGCCCAGACTTGTAATAGTCGGTGGCGCTGGCGAATTCGTAATCGAAGCCGAAGGTGTCGAGGAAGCGCCTGAGCATGGCGTTGTTGTGATGCCCGAAACTCTCGTATTCTCCGCCGAAGGGATCGGGCACCACCGTCAGCGGCTTGTGCAGATGCGGCGCCAGGAACGACCGGTCCGGCACGTTCTCGGGGATCTTGCGCATGCCGTCCATGTCGTCGGAGAAACAGAGCAGCTTGGTGGGCACATCGCACAAGGTTTCGAAGGCGCGCCGCACCATGGTGGTGCGCGCCACCTCGCCGAAGGTGCCGATATGCGGCAGGCCGGACGGGCCATAGCCCGTTTCGAACAGCACGAGCTCTTTTCCAGTGCGCTTGACGCGCTCCACAAGCTTGCGCGCCTCCTCGAAAGGCCAGGCCTTGCTGGTCATGGCGGCGGCGCGGAGAGCAGGATCGGCGGTCATATCGTCGGGCTTTCGGTTGACGGGCGGCGGCCTGTTTAGGAAGACCCGGAGGCGGGGTCAACGCATTTGGGAATTGATGTTGGCAAAAAGTTCTCCTATATATCCGCCATGGAGAAAAAACGTCCCACAAAGACTCGGAAAGCGTCGCCGGGCAAATACCTTGGACCCGGAATTCTAGGGCAAACACGGGACGGTGTCTGGATTCTAAAAAGCCCTGGTACAGCAACGCACTTCACCGCCAAGGAACTGGCTGACGCTGTGACTGCTGTTAGAGTGCGTCAAGCCGGGGGAAAGCCGGCCCTTCAGTTGAGTAGTTCAGCGAAGAAAAGGTGAATAGAAATCGTAGCATTTTTATCAATTGCCCGTTCTCCCGGGACTATCAGAATAATTTCAGAGCTATTATATTCACTGTAATTCGGTCAGGCTTTAAGCCACGATGTGCACTTGAAGCTGATGATGGTACTGACAACCGTTTCGATAAGATTTGCGCAATTTTAGCCCAATGCCGTTTGGGGATTCACGACATTTCCAAGACGGAATTGGATCCCAAGTCCAAACTCCCACGTTTCAATATGCCGCTGGAATTGGGCCTCTTCCTCGCAGCCAAGAAATTTGGAGACAAATCACAGCGGCAAAAGCGCTGCATTATTCTTGATCGGAAACCGTACCGTTATCAAAAGTTCATCTCGGATATTGCAGGCATAGATATCCATTCACACGACGGCAAGGTGGAAAAGTTGATCTCGAAAATCGCTTCGTGGCTACGCGAGGAATTTCCAACTCTCATCGTACCCGGCGGAGATGCGATTGCTAGGGAATTCAGGTCCTTTAGCAAGGATGTCCCAAAAATCTGCGCCACCAAGCAACTCGGTATAAGCGAATTGACCTTTCAGGACTATCGGAAGATGGCCGAACGATGGATCATAACTGTCGATTCATAATAGTCGACAACTCAGTCTTCAATATTTCACACGGCGGCCTATTTAAGAAGACCCGTCGGCGGGGTCAACGCATTTGCTCATTGAAAATCAATCCATTCGGCGCGATATTCGGGCCATGACCAAGGTTAAGCTGATATCCAAGAGCAAGCGTGCGCCAAAGAGCCAGATCCTTGGCGTTACTCACGACGGCGTGGAGATACTGAAGCCCCGGGGCAAGCCAACGCATTTCACCAACCGCGAGTTGGTGGAAACGATCAGGCGCGTGAAGCAGTCGCGGGCGGCCACCGGCGATTTGTCCCAATCCCCCCGCAAGGCATGAATCGGCAGGTCTTTATCAACTGTCCGTTTTCGGACGATTATCAAGACTGCTTCCATGCCCTGTGTTTCACGATCATAAGGTCGGGTTACCAACCGCGTTGCGCGCGCGAAACCGATGATGGTTCGGAAAACCGCTTTGACAAGATATGCGGCATCATCTCCGTATGCCGTCTCGGCATCCACGACATCTCGAAGACCGAACCGGATTCAAGTTCGGGGCTTCCTCGGTTCAACATGCCCTTCGAACTCGGCCTGTTCCTCGGCGCCAAGAAGTTCGGCCCGGCGGAACAGAAAGAAAAGAAATGCATCATCTTCGATCGTGAACCGCATCGCTATCAGAAATTCCTCTCCGATATTTCCGGCCAGGACATTCACCACCACGACGGCAAGCCGGACCTTCTGATCCGCGAACTCGCTTCATGGCTGCGCAACGAGACCGCCGACAAGAAGGTGCCCGGCGGCAAGGCAATCGCCTCAGATTTCCGGCGATTTCAGGGCGACATCCCGGCGGTTTGCGCGACCAGGCATCTCGATCCCGCCGAACTGAATTTTCAAGATTTCGTCTGGCTGGCGGCCCAGTGGATCAGAACCGACAGCGCCGCCAAACCCTGACGGTCCCCCGGGGCCGTCTTCCGCATCGCCCGTTCAGAGAGCCTCTGAAATGGCCAGCCCCAGAGAGACCACGGCTCCCATGAGGCCCCAATAGCGCCAGCGCCGCAGCCGTTCCGGGGCGCCCTCGCGCCTGCCGATGAGAAACAGGCTGAGGTTCACCGTGGCGAAGACCAGCAGCATCACCAGGCTGGTGAGTTCGGCGAGCCGCAGCAGCGGCACGAAGAGTCCGAGAAGGGCCGTGGCCGCCGCAATGAAGAGGATGGCACGCACCGGCGTCTGCCGGGCCGGGTGAAGACTGCCGATGCCTTCCGGCAGCATGCCCTCCTTGGACATTCCGTAGATCACCCGGCTGGCCATGACGATCTGCACCAGAATGCCGTTGACCATGGCGACCGACGCCATGACCGCGACGGGCGTGCCGGGCCACCCGGTGACGCCCGCGAACAGATCGGACAGCGGCGCCTTGCTGGCGATGAAGCCGGCCCGGTCGGGATAGGCGGCGGCGACCAGCGCCACCAGCCCGTAGATTGCCACCGAAATTACCAGCGTCAGGATGATGGCGAGTGGGATGACGCGCGCCGCATCCCGCGTTTCCTCCGCCATGTTCTCGATGTCCTCGAACCCGATGAAGGCGAAGAAGGCGACGAAGGCCCCGGCGAACACCGCACTCCACCCCGCCCACGCCACCGGCACCGAGAGCACTCGCGCCAGACTGTTCGACTGCGCCACCATCGGCAGGCCCGCCACGATGACGATGATCAGGGTTCCCGCCTCCAGCACGGTGATGAGTGCCGCGAAGGCGACGCTTTCGCGCACCCCGGCAATCGCCACGGAGGCCAGCAGGACGAGAATCGCAATCAGGCTGAGCGGCTCCGGCAAACCGGAGAAACTTGCCACATAGCGCGTGAATGCCAGACCGATGACGGCGCTCGAGGTGATGGCCACCGCCACCACGCCATAGCCAACGACGCGGCCAGGGATTTCACCCAGTCCGTACTTGACGAAGATCGCCTCGCCGGCAGCCCGAGGGTAGGCATTGGCCAGCACCGCGTAGGAAAAACCGGTGAATGCCGCCACCAGTCCCGCCACCAGAAAGGCCAGCGGCGCATGGTCCCCGGCGATGGCGACGATTTCCGAGATCAGCGCGAAGATGCCGGCCCCGACGGTGACGCCGACACCGTAGAACACCAGCCATGGCAGGCTTAAAACCCGCCGCAAGGCCAGCGGCGGTGTCCGTGCCGATTCTGTTCCCATGCCTCCCACCTAGGCCATAGGCGCCCGGCGGGCGTTGATCCCGATCAACCCAGATGTTTCTTCAGGAACGCCACCGTGCGGCTCCAGGCCAGATCGGCGGCCACCTTGTCATAGCGCGCCGCGTTGGTGTCGTTGTTGAAGGCGTGGTTGGCGCCTTCGTAGAGATGCAGTTCATAGTCCTTCTTGTTGGCCTTGAGGGCCGCCTCGAACTCGGCGATGCCGGCATTGATGCGCTCGTCGAGGCCCGCATAATGCAGCAGCAACGGCGCCGTGATCTTCGCCACCTCGGCCGCCGCCGGCTGCCGGCCATAATAGGCGGCACCGGCTTTGAGCATGGGTTCCGCCACCGCCAGCGCGTTCACCTGGCCGCCGCCCCAGCAGAAGCCGACGGCGCCGGTCTTGCCCGGATTGCCCGGGAATTTCTGGATGGCAAGAAGCGAACGCTTCGACACGGCGAGAATGTCTTCCGGCTTCAGCGTGCCGATCATGTCGCGCGCCTTGTCGGCATCCTCGGGCGTGCCGCCCATGGCGAAGAGATAATCGGGCGCGAAGGCGACGAAGCCTTCCTTGGCCATGCGCCGCGTGACATCCTTGATATGCGGATTGAGGCCGCGATTCTCGTGAATCACCAGCACGGCGGGGCGGATCTCGACTTCGAGCGGCACTGAAAGATAACCCGCGACTCCGTCGCCGATTTCCTGGAAACCGGACCTGAGCGACTCGTCTGTCTCCGGCACCATCTCGGCATAGGCATAATTGTTCTCGAGCACCGGCAGCAGCGCCGTGGCGGCAGTGGCACTGCCTGCCATCAGCGATAATCTTTCGAGGAAATCACGGCGGTTCATGGCGCCATGCGTGTAGCGGTCGAACAGGTCGATGACTTTCTGGTCCATGGCGTGCTCCTCTTGAGGTCTGTTGGGATTGAAACCTAAACGTGCCAGTTTGGCCACAAGATGACAATGGATTCGGACGTGTCTACCGCCGTGATCGCTGGCCTGGGCGCCAGTATTGATGGCGCATTGCTTGCACCCGCCGCGGCGCTGGCGCGGCTCGGCCAGCGCCCGCATCTGATCTGCCATGCCACATTCCTGATCGAGCGCTTGGGGCTCGCCGCCAATGCGGCGCGTGGTGCCATCCGTGCCGCCAAGGATCAGCGCCATTTCGACGTGGCCGAACTCTTCGCCTTCGTTTGCCCGGCGCGCTTTGCCACACCAACGCCGACAGGCCTCGCCCGCTCGCTGGCCCTGGAACCGGGCGTGAATGATGACGCAAACTTAAAACTCATCGCCGATGACCTGATGCGCCGCCTGGCCAACAAGCACTATCCGTTGATCCGCGAGACGGCGGAGAACGCCACCTTCCTCGGCCGCACCAACTGGCCCTGGGCCAAGGCGGTTGTCCAGGCCTTGATGAAGGCCAACCCCAAACTCGACATTGGCTCGTTTGCCACCGGCCTCAATGTCTGGGACCGGGTCGAGGAATGGGAAGACGGCGGCGGCAGGGCCCCCGGCCGCCACGACGGCGTAACCCCCCACGAGGCGCAGGCCTTCCTCGCCGAAGTGCTGGGCGAGGACGCCGAGACCCGCGGCGCCCAGAAGGACTATGCCGCCGCCGCCACCTTCGCCTTCCAGCCGCGTCAAAGAAAGGAGGAGAACAATATCCTCTTAGCGGAAGCGGGCACTGGTCTCGGCAAGACGCTTGGTTATCTGTCACCCGCTTACCTGTGGGCGCGCAAGAACAACGCCCCCGTCTGGGTCTCGACCTATACCAAGAACCTGCAGCGGCAACTGGATCAGGAAACCGCCCGCCTCGTCGCCGACCCCGACGAGCGCCGCAGCCGCATTGTCATCCGCAAAGGCCGCGAGAACTATGTCTGCCTGCTCAACATGCAGGAGGCTTTCGGCCGCCTGACCGGCGCCAACCCGCGCTCCGCCCTGCTCGCCGCCTTGATTTCGCGCTGGGCGCGCTTCACCCGCGACGGCGACATGGTGGGCGGCGATTGTCCGTCCTGGCTGCTCTCCCTGTTCAACGATCTCAGTCTTGATGCCGAGGGCCGCGGCGTGTCGCCAGGCTCTCTGGGCCTCACCGACCGGCGCGGCGAATGCATCTATGCCGCCTGCCCCCATTACAAGCGCTGCTTCATCGAGCGCTCGGTGCGGGCCGGGCGCAATGCCGCGATCGTCATCGCCAATCACGCCCTCGTCCTGCATCAGGCCGCCGTGGATCATGCGCTCGGCGTGGCAACGACGGAAGAAGAGGAAGCCGCCCCCGGTGGCATCCGCCGCATCGTCTTCGACGAGGGCCATCATCTCTTCGATGCCGCCGACAGTGCCTTCTCGGGCCACCTGACCGCCATGGAAACCTCCGAATTGCGCCGCTGGCTGAGGGGCCCCGAAACCGAACGCCGCCGCGGGCGTGGCCTGGCCGAACGCATCGGCGATCTGGTGGCCGATGACGAGACCGCCGAGAAGCACCTGCAAAAGGTGCTGCGCGCCGCCTTTGCGCTGCCAGGCCCCGGCTGGACCCGGAGGGTTCAGGCGGGTCAACCCGATGGCCCCGCCGAAATCTTCCTGACGCTGGTCCGCCAGCAGGTGCTGGCCCGCGCCGAACAGGGAGGCGGCAACACGCTTGAAACCGATTGCCTGCCTTTGGTCGACGGCTTGGCGCAAGCAGCGGGCGATCTCGCCGCCGCCTTGATCGACTTGAAGCGCCCCATGACATCGCTCGCCAATCGGCTGGCCAAGAAACTCGATGAACAAGCCGAGGAACTTTCAAGTTACGACCGCGGCCGCATCGAAGCCGTGGCGCGCTCCTTGAAGCGCCGCGGCGAACTGATGGTCGGCTCATGGATCGACATGCTGTCGAGGCTGCTGGAAGAAAAGAACCCGCTCTTCATCGAATGGTTCGACGTGGCGCAAAGCTTCGGGCGCGAGCATGATGTGGGACTGCATTCCCATTGGGTGGACCCCACCGAGCCCATGGCGCTGGCCGTCCTGAAACAGGCCGACGGCATCGTCATCACCTCGGCCACCCTCAAGGACCGCCCGCCCGACATCCCCGACGACTGGACCAACGCCGAAATGCGCACTGGTGCTGTCCATCTTCCCTATCCGGTGAAACGTGTGAGCTATGACTCGCCCTTCGACTATAAAGCCATCAGCCGGGTCATCGTGGTCAATGACGTGAACCGCGAGGACATGGACCAGGTCGCCGCCGCCTACCGCGAATTGTTTCTGGCAACCGGCGGCGGCGCGCTCGGCCTGGTCACCGCCATCGCCCGCCTGCGCGCCATCCACAAACGCCTGCTGCGCCCCCTGGCCGAGGCGGGGCTGCCGCTCTACGCCCAGCACGTCGACCCCATGGACACCGGCACTTTGGTGGACATGTTCCGCGCCGAACGCGATGCGTGTTTGCTAGGGACTGACGCCGTCCGCGACGGCATCGACGTGCCGGGGGATTCATTGAGGCTGATCGTCTTGGATCGCGTGCCATGGGGAACGCCGACGATTTTGGAACGCGCCAGAAAGGAAACATTCGGCGGCAACGCCTACACCGACATGGTGGTGCGGCTGCGATTGCGGCAGGCATTCGGGCGGTTGATAAGGCGAGAGGGCGACCGCGGGAGTTTCGTCATTCTCGATCCGCGGCTGGCGAGCCGGTTTACGACGGCGTTTCCACAGGGGGTGCTGATTTCGCGGGTTGGGTTGGTGGAGGCGATTGGGATAGTGCTGAACGAAAGTAAGTAGTCAATTCCTATCGTTAAGCCTTACAGTCGGACCAAGCCGCACTTCGAGTTTGATGAGTGCATCCTGGATACTTCTGTTTATCCTGTCTCGATCAGAATATGTTCCATACATGTCTCGTTCCGATTCGTTTAAGAGTTTCTTGCTTTCATCGCTTTGAGGAGGATTGTCCCTATAAGTAGCTACCGAATCAATCGCTTCCAGAAAGTCCACCCTGGCCTGGAACAATTGCTCTATTGCGGCGTCAACTGCCGTATCTTGAATGATGAACTTCGCTTTGACCTGAGATTTTCTCAGAAATTGAAAGGCTGCGGAGTTGTCATTCAACCTTCGGAGTTTCTCGTTGAGTATGAAGTACTTGTCTGCACGTTTATCTTCTGGAACGCCGCTTCCAAATAGTGAACGAACATTTCTCATCACGTCGTCAATTTCTTTGGCAGCCGATAGTATGTTCTCAGCCAATTCAGACCTCCGCTGAACAAGAGATTGATTTCGCCAACTATTTAGCTGACACCATGCTACCAAGATGCCACCCACAACACCGGCGGCAGATACGATTCCGCTCAACGCCTGCATCCAATCCGTGATGCTTGGTCCCGATTCCATATTCGATCCGCCAGTTGACCTACATTTCATTAATATGGGGCTTTCGAACAAATGCAATATGGCAGGATCACTTTTTACAAGAATTGATGCGGACACGGAGATTGTAGCTAGATTCATCTCGTGACGGCGACTTACATCTGCTCCCATCGCAGCGACCTTGCCGATTGGCGCAATCGCACTCCCCCAAGCTCCGTCATGCCAGCGCAGGCTGGCATCCCGCTACTTTCTCACCACGACGGCACGCGGCCTTCGCTAGCTTGACGGAAAAGACGGCCCCGTCGTGCCGGCGCAGGTGCGCGCGAAGAAATTGATGTCATCGCTGACTCGGCCGGAAGAAGCGGGATGCCAGCCTGCGCTGGCATGACGGATTTGGTGGGGGCAGAATTCCTTCCCTATCGCCTAACTCGTGCCTTCAGACGGAGGCTTTATCCTAGTAGCCCAATGACCTGTCCACCAGATTGCACAGCGGTTCGCCGTTCTGATGGCGCTCGATTTGGTTGGCGATATAGGTGCAGATGGTTTCGGGGTCGCTGTCGGCGGCGCAATGGGGTGTGACGGTCACTTTGGGGTGCGTCCACAGGGGGTTGTCCTGCGGCAGCGGCTCCGTGGCGAAGACATCGAGCGTCGCGGCATGGAGTTCGCCTGAATCAAGGGCCGCCAGAATCTCTTCCGCCACCTGCTGGCGGCCGCGGCCCGCATTGATGACGATGGGCGCCCCGAAGGGGCCGCGGCGCGACAGCTTGGCGATCGTTTCGCGGTTGATGATGCCGTCCGTCTCATGGGTCGCGGGGAGCAGCGACACAAGGATATCGGTGCGGGCCAGGAAGGCATCGAATTCCGTTTCGCCTGCGAAACACTCCACACCCGGAATGACTTTCCGCGTCCGGCTCCAGCCCGCCACACGGAAGCCCAGGCCTTTGAGTTTCAAGGCGGAATCGCGGCCCATGACGCCCATCCCCATGACGCCGACGGCAAGTGCTGGGGCGGCATGGGTGGCAAAGCTGTCCCAATGCTTCAGCTTCTGGTTGGCGTCGATGCGGCGCTGCTGGCGGTGATGCAGCAGCACATGCAGCACGACATATTCACTCATGCGGCGGGTCAGGTCCGGATCGTTGACGCGCACGATGGGAATGTTGTCCGGCAGCGTCGGATCGCCCAGGATGGCGTCGACACCCGCACCCATCGACATGATGAGTTTGAGGTTGGGCAGGCCGGCGACAACGCCGGGCGGCGGCAGCCAGGCCGCCACATATTCGATTTCGGCGATATCGCCCATGTGGCCCGGCCAGACACGGATATCGAGGTGCTGCGCCACCTTGCGCATGGCGGCGGTCCAGACTTCGACGGGCCAGGAGGGCAGGACAAAGAGAAAAGCCATTATTGTTTCACCACGCCTTCAGGCGCCGCCTTGAGATTGAGGGCGGCGGCGATCAGGGCCTTGGTATAATCAGTCTGCGGATTTGAGAAAACCTCGGCCGTCGGCCCTGTCTCCACCATCACCCCGTTGCGCATGACGATCACCTCATTGGCAAGGGCGCGCACCACCCTCAGGTCATGGCTGATGAACAGATAAGCAAGATTATGCTTCTCCTGAAGCCCGCGCAGCAGGTCGACGATCTGGGCCTGCACCGACATGTCGAGTGCTGAGGTCGGCTCGTCGAGCATGATGAACTTCGGCTCGAGTGCGAGCGCGCGGGCGATGGCGACGCGCTGGCGCTGGCCGCCGGAAAATTCATGCGGATAACGGTCCATGGTTCCGGGATCGAGGCCCACTTCGCTTAAAGCGCGGGCCACGATGGCGCGGCGTTCGGCAAAGCTTGAAGAACGGCCCTGGACCATCAGGCCTTCCTCGACGATCTGCTGGATCGACAGGCGCGGCGAGAGCGAACCGAACGGGTCCTGAAAGACCACCTGCATGTCCTTGCGCAAGGGACGCATCTGGGATGAGTTGTAGCCATCGATGTTCCGGCCCATGTAGACGATCGGGCCATCCGATTGGATCAGGCGCAGCAGGGCGAGGCCAAGCGTTGTTTTGCCAGAGCCCTATTGACCGTCGATGCCAAGCGTCTGGCCGGCCCGCACCGTGGCATCGAGGCCATCGACGGCCTTGATGTGGCCGATGGTCTTGCGGAAGAAGCCGCGCTTGATGGGGAACCAGACTTTCAGTCCCCGGGTTTCGATGATGGCGCGCGCCGAGGGATCATGGCTGGGCGGCGCGCCCTTGGGTTCGGCCGACAGCAGCATCTTTGTGTAGGCATGTTGCGGATTGGCGAAGACGGTTTCGGCAGCGCCCTGTTCCACCACCTTGCCGCGCTGCATGACGGCCACCTTGCCCGCCATGTGGCGGACGATGCCCAGGTCATGGGTGATCAGCAGCAGCGCCATGCCGAATTCCTGCTGCAGATCCTTCAGCAACTTAAGGATCTGTGCCTGGACCGTCACATCGAGCGCCGTCGTCGGCTCATCGGCGATCAGCAGATCGGGATTGTTGGCGAGCGCCATGGCGATCATGACGCGCTGGCGCTGGCCGCCGGACAATTGATGCGGATAATCAAGGAGCCTGGTTTCGGGATCGCGGATGCCGACCTTGGTCATCAGGTCGATAATGCGGGCCCGGGCTGTTTCGCCGGTGAGGCCCTGGTGGATGTCGAGGATTTCGCCGATCTGCCGCTCCACGGAGTGCAGCGGATTGAGCGACGTCATCGGCTCCTGGAAGATCATGGTGATATCGTTGCCGCGCACCCGCCTAAGGTCACGCTCATCGGCATCGAGCAGCTCCTCGCCCTTGAACTTCACCGAGCCCGAGGGATGCGAGGCGGAAGGATAGGGCAGCAATTTGAGGATCGACAGGGCCGAGACCGATTTGCCCGAACCCGACTCGCCGACCAGCGCCAGCGTCTCGCCCTTGCCGATCGAAAAGGACACTTTGTCGACGGCGAGCGTCGCCGTGTTGCCGCGGCCGAAGGCGACCGACAGATCTTTGACCTCAAGCAGCGGCTCGCTCATGCGAAGGTCTTCCGCGGGTCGAGCGCGTCGCGCACCGCTTCGCCGATGAACACCAGCAGGGTCAGCATGATGGAGACAACGAAAAAGGCGGTGATGCCGAGCCACGGCGCTTGCAGGTTGTTCTTGCCTTGCGCCACCAGTTCGCCCAGCGAGGGCGAACCGGGCGGCAGGCCAAACCCCAGGAAATCAAGTGCATTGAGCGTCGTTACCGAGCCCGCCACGATGAAGGGCATGAAGGTGATGGTCGAGACCACGCCGTTGGGCAGCAGGTGCTTGAACATGATCCTGGTATCGGACAGCCCCAAAGCCCTGGCGGCGCGCACGTACTCGAAATTCCGTGCCCGGAGGAATTCGGCGCGCACCAGGCCGACCAGTCCGGTCCACGAGAACAGCAAGAGAACGAAGAGCAGAATCCAGAAGGTCGGCGTGATGAAGGCGGCGAGGATGATGAGAAGATAGAGCGTGGGGATGGCCGTCCAGATTTCGATGAAGCGCTGAAAGAGCAGGTCCGTCCAGCCGCCGAAATAGCCCTGCACGGCGCCGGCCGCCATGCCGATGATCGATGACAGGACCGAGAGGATCAGGCCGAAGGCCACCGAGATGCGAAAGCCGTAGATGAGCCTGGCGATCACGTCGCGGCCCTGGTCGTCAGTGCCGAGCCAGTTGAGATTGCCGAAGGTGCAATTGGCATCGGCAACACCTTGCTGATATTTGGCGCAGGCCTCTTCGCGCGTCAGGCTGGGGGCGGGCGGCGAGGGTGCCGGCATCGGCAATTCGTTGTTGACCGTGTTGTAGGAATAGCGGATCAGCGGCCAGAGCATCCAGCCATTGGCGGAGATTTCATCCTGGTTCACCGGATCGCGGAAATCGGTGCGGGCCAGGAAGCCGCCGAACTTCGATTCCGGATAATCGGTGAAGGTGGGGAACAACAGTTCGCCTTTATACGACACCAGCATCGGCCGGTCGTTGGCGATGACGGGCGCGAAGACCGAAATGAAAAACAGAACGCCAAATATCCAAAAGGACCAGTAGCCGCGTTTGTTGAGCGTGAAGAAATACCAGCGCCGCTGGTTCAGCCCGGAGAGCCTGAACAAGGCCATGCTCAGACGTCCCGCCGTTCAAAGTCGATGCGCGGATCGATCCAAGTA
This sequence comes from Hyphomicrobiales bacterium, assembly GCA_031430715.1. Classification (GTDB taxonomy): domain Bacteria; phylum Pseudomonadota; class Alphaproteobacteria; order Rhizobiales; family Aestuariivirgaceae; genus Aestuariivirga. The sequence continues at coordinate 14,940 of JANPCA010000455.1, forward strand.
TACATCAAGTCCGAGATCAGGCCGACCACCAGTCCGACGAGCGTGAAAATATAGAGATTGGCGAAGAAGATCGGATAGTCGCGGTCAAGGGCAGCCTTATAAGTCAGGTAGCCGAGGCCATCGAGTGAGAAGACGGTTTCGATCAGCAGCGAGCCGGTGAAGAAAGCCCCGAGGAAAGCGCCGGGGAAGCCTGAGATCACCAGCAGCATGGCGTTGCGAAAGACGTGGCCATAGAGCACCTGGCCGTCGGTCAGGCCCTTGGCGCGGGCCGTCACCACATATTGCTTGCGGATTTCATCCAGGAATGAATTCTTAGTCAGCATGGTCATGGTGGCGAAGGCGCCGATGCCCATGGCGATCAAGGGGAGCGTCAGATGCCAAGCGTAGTCCATGGCCTTGCCGAAAAAGCTTAATGTTTCGAAATTGTCCGATGTCAGGCCGCGCAAGGGGAACCAGTTGAAATAACTGCCGCCAGCGAAGACGACAATGAGCGCGATGGCGAAGATGAAGCTGGGGATGGCATAACCGATGGTGATGACGGTCGATGTCCACACGTCGAAGGAGGTGCCATCGTTCACCGCCTTGCGGATGCCGAGCGGGATCGACACCATGTATTGAATGAGCGTCAGCCAAAGCCCAAGCGAGATCGACACGGGCATCTTCTCGATCATCAGTCCGACCACCGAGCGGTCGCGAAAATAGCTCTCGCCGAAATTGAAAGTCAAGTAATTGCCCATCATTAGCAGGAAGCGCTCATGCACCGGCTTGTCGAAGCCGAACTGCTTCTCCAGCGATTTGATGAATTCGGGATCGAGCCCTTGCGCGCCGCGATACTTGAAGGCGGTGCCGTCGGCCACGCCGGTCTGGCTCTGGTTGTTGCCGCCGGCCTCGTTGCCGGTGTTGCCGCTGATGCGGCCAGTCGAATCGGTGTCGTTGCCCTGCATCCTGGCGATGACTTGCTCGATGGGCCCGCCCGGCACGAACTGGATGATGGCGAAGGTGATGATCATCACGCCCAACAGCGTCGGGATCATCAGCAGCATGCGTTTGAGGATATAGGCGCCCATGGACGGGGATCAGTTTCCGGTGGTGATTCGCGCGGCCTTGGCCTTCTCATACCACCAGGTATCGAGGATGCCACGGTCGTATTTGGGTTTGATGGCTGGCCTGCCGAACTTGTCCCAGTGGGCCACCCAGTGGCTGCCCTTGTGCCAGTTGGGCACCCAGAAATGCTCGGCGCGCAGCACCCGGTCCAGGGCCCGCCCGGCCACTTCGAGTTCAGCGCGGGACTTCGCTTCCACCACCTTGTCGATCAGTGCATCGATCTCCGGCGAGGCGACACCCGACATGTTGAAGGTGCCGGGTTTGTTTGCGGATGAGGAACCAAAAAAGACTCGCAAGCTATCGCCCGGCGTCATGCCCGCCGAGAAGCGGCTGGAGATGATGTCGAAGTCATAGCTCTCCTGTTTCCTCTGATACTGCGCGTCATCGACGGTGCGGATGGTGGCATCGACGCCAAGCAATTGCAGGTTCTTCACATAGGGTCCGAGGAGGCGCTCGAACACCGGGTTGTCGATGAGGAATTCAATGCTCAGCGGCTCGCCCTTGGCATTCTTGCGGACGTTGCCATCGGGTTTCCATCCAACCTCATCAAGGAGTGCGGAGGCCTCACGCAGCAACTTGCGGTCCTGGCCCGATCCGTCGCTCACGGCGGGCAATTCGGGGGCTTCGAAAACCTCCGGGCGCAGCGTTGCGCGGAAAGGTTCGAGGAGGGCCAGCTCACCGGCGGGCGGCGGGCCTTGCGCCTTGAGTTTCGAGAGTTCGAAGAAGCTGGCGGTGCGGTCATAGAGTCCGAAGAACAGGTTGGTGTTGGTCCATTCGAAATCGAAGGCGAGGTTCAAAGCCTTCCGTACACGGATGTCCTGGAACTTCGCGCGGCGCAGGTTGAAGAAGAAGCCTTGCGCGCCGGATGGCGTCTCGTCGGGCAGCACCTCCTTGATCACGCGGCCATCCCGCACGGCGGGAAAATCATAGGCGGTGGCCCACTCGCGCGACGTATATTCCTCGCGGAGATCGAGGATACCGGATTTCAGCGCTTCAAAACCCGCGGTGCGTTCGCGGAAATATTCGAAGCGGACTTCATCGAAATTGTGGCGGCCCTTGTTGACGGGTAGATCCTTCGCCCAATAGTCATCGCGGCGCTCATAAGTAACGTATTCGCCGGGCTTGAAACTTTTGACTTTGTAGGGGCCGGAGCCAAGCGGCGGCTCGAGAGTGGTTTTGGAGAAGTCCGCTTTTGCGTAATAGGCCTTCGAAAAGATCGGCAATTCGGCGATGGCGAGCGGCAAATCGCGGTTGCGCCCGCCCTTGAAGCGGTAGCGCACCTCATGCGGTCCAAGCACTTCACAGGTTTCGACATCGCGGATGGTGATCTTGATACGCTCGTGGCCTTCTGTCGACAGCAGGCGGAATGAATCGCACACGTCATCGGCGGTCAAGGCCGAGCCATCGGCGAATTTCGCTGTCTCCCGCAGCTGGAATGTGATGCTCTTGCCGTCGGCGGCGAGATCGGCCGTCCCGGCGGCGAGTCCATAGACGGCATCAGGCTCGTCATTGGCTCTCGTCATCAGGCTGTCGAACATCAGATCAAAGCCCTGGACGGGATCGCCCTTCAGAATGTAGCCGTTGAAACTGTCGAAGGTGTCGCGCGGCACCGGCCCGATCAACGCCATGCGGCCGCCCTTGGGCGCATCCGGGTTGGCGTATTCGAAGTGTTGAAAATCAGAAGGATATTTCAAATCTCCGAAGGTCGAGAGGCCGTGGCGCGGTGCCGCCATCGCATTCGCGGTGAAGACAACCACTAGCCCCAGGGCCGCGGCGGAATTTTTCACTTGGCGGCAATCCTCTTGGCCTTTTCCTCATCCCACCACCAGATGGTGGGGAAGCCGACGTAATAATCCGGCAGCTTTTCGGGTCTGCCAAAACGGTCCCAGCGGGCGGTGCGCTCATAGGCGATGAACCACATGGGAATGACGAAATGGTTCCACAGCAGCACGCGGTCGAGCGCCTTGCAGGCGGTCACCAGCCCGGCACGGTTTGGCGCGTATATGACGGCTTCGATCAGCTTGTCGATCGCCTCGTCCGCGATGCCGGCATAGTTGCGGCTGCCATCGCGCTTGGCCGCGGCACTGCCCCAATAATCGCGCTGTTCGTTGCCGGGCGACAGTGTCTGGCCCCAACTGCCGGTGATGATGTCGTAGTCGAAGGTCTGGGTGCGGCGCTCGTATTGCGCGCTGTCGAGGAGGGTGGTGATCTTGACCTCGATCCCCAGCAATTCAAGCTGCTGTTGAAACGGCAGGGCAATGCGCTCGAAAAGCGGCGAATCAAGCAGGAACTCGACGGTCAGGCTTTCACCCTTGGCGTTCTTCAGAACCGACTTGCCGCCGTCCTGTGTCACCTTCCAGCCCGCCGCATCGAGAAGGCCTGCCGCTTGCCGCAGATTCTTGCGGCGGTTCTGCGGCGTGTCGCTGACGGGGGGCGCATAGACGGTAGTGAAGACTTCGGGCGGCAGCTTGTCCTTCAGCGGTTCGAGGATGACCAGTTCCTCCGTGGACGGAAGGTCTTTGGCTTCCATTTCGGAATTGTTGAAAAAGCTGCGCGAACGTGTGTACTGGCCATGGAACAGATTAGTGTTGGACCACTCGAAATCGAAAGCGAAATTCAAGGCCTGGCGCACCCGCACATCCTTGAACTTTTCGCGGCGCATATTCATCGCCCAGGATTGCATGCCCTCGACCTGCTTCAGGGTGATCTTTTCCTGTACGACGCGTCCGTCCTTGACGGCGGCAAAATCATAACCGGTGGCCCAGCTCTTGGCGGAGGACTCGGTCCGCCAATCGAATTGGCCGCCCTTGAAGGCCTCGAATGCGACATTGGCATCGCGGAAATAAATGTATTCGATCTCGTCGAAATTATCTTGACCGAGGTTCACGGCCAGGTCCTTGCCCCAATAATCCGGAACGCGCTTCAACTTGATCGAAGCGCCGGGTTTCACTTCGCTTGCCACGTAGGCACCGGAGCCAAGCGGCACTTCGAGGGAGGTGTCCTTGATGTCGCGCTGACGGCCTTTGGCGTCTTTCGCCGTCCACCAGTGCCGTGGCAGCACCGTCAATTCTCCGGTGATCAGCGGCAGTTCGCGGTTGCCTTTTTCGGCGAAGGCGAAGGTCACTTCGCGCTTGCCGCTCTGCTCGACCTTGGTGATGTTCCTGTAGTATGAATTGTAGAGGGGATTGATGTCCCGGAGGGCCTGCATGCTCCAGATGACGTCGTCAGGCGTCATCGCCTTGCCGTCATGGAAACGCGCCTCGGGCCTCAGGCGGTAAATCACCAGGGAATGATCGTCCGGATGCCACATGGCATTGGCGACAAGTCCATATTCGGTCGAGGGTTCGTCGAGCGAGCGTGCCAGCAGAGTGTCATTCTGCACTGCTAGGCCGGGTTCGCCCTTGTAAGTATAGGGATTGAGGCTGTCGAACGAGCCGACGATGCCGAAGCGCACCCTGCCGCCTTTGGGCGCTTGCGGGTTCACATAGTCGAAATGCTTGAAGTCCGGGCCGTATTTGATGTCGTCGAAGAGGGTCAGAGCGTGCCGGAACTCGCGGTCCTCGGCGTGGGCGATCTGGACCCCCACGACATTGGCGGCGGGTGCAAGGCCTGCGAGTTTCAGGAGGGAGCGGCGGGTGAGCGGCATTGAGGTCAAGGCTCCGGAGATCAATCGACATATGACATAGGCATGGGCGGCCACAAAAGAAAACACCGGCAAGGGCTTTGCCGGTGTTAAATTTGCGAGGGCATTGCGGCCTTTTAAGGGGCGGGGAAGGGCTTCGGGCTATCGGACAGCGTCGCCAGATAGGCCAGAATATTGGCCCGGACATCGGCTTTCGGGATTTTCAGCACCATCTTGGTGCCCTTCACATAGGCACCGGGCGCCGTCAGGAAGGTGTTGAGCGCTTCATAGGTCCAGGGTTCCGCCGACTTGGCCTTCATGCCATCGGTATAGGCATAGCCCTCGTGCGAGCCTGGCGCGCGCTGCACCACGTCCCAGAGGTTGGGGCCCACCTTGTTCGGGCCGCCCTTGGTGAAATCGTGGCAGGCGGCACAGGCCTTGGCGGCCGCCTGGCCCTTGTTGGCGTCGGCGGAGGCGAGAAGGGTGCCGAGCGAGACGGCGGGAGCCTCAGCACCGCCAGTGGCCTCGCCCCCGGTTGCGGCTTCCGCCACCTCGATGACAAAGCCCGGCTTTTCCGGCCTTTCGGAATGATAGATCACCTCGGACAGGCTGTTGAGGCCCAATGCCAGCAGGCCCGTTCCCAGCACGGCCCCGGCGATCTTGTTGAATTCAAAGCTGTTCATGGAAGGACTGCGCCCCTTGAGCCATCGTTCGGGCGCGGAAACTAATTGTTTCTCACAGCCTTCGCAATACGTATAAGAGCCTTTGTACCATTTTGCCGCGCCCTGCTGTAAGTCCATGATCGAAAACCAGAATACCATTGTCGTCATTCCCGCCCGCATGGCTTCGACGAGGCTGCCGGGCAAGCCCCTCGCCGATATCCAGGGGTTGCCGATGATCGTGCATGTGTGGAAACGCGCCATTGAAGCGAATGTCGGCCAGGTCCTGGTGGCCGCCGCCGAATCGGAAATCGCCGAGGTGATCCGCGGCCATGGCGGCGATGCCATCGCCACCAACCCGGCGCTGCCGTCGGGCTCCGACCGCATCGCCGAGGCGCTAGCCTTGCGCGACCCTCGCGGGCGCTTCCGCTTCGTGGTCAATCTGCAGGGCGACCTTCCGACCATCGACGCCCTGTCGATCCAGCGCTGCCTGGCGGGGCTGGTCAACGAACCCGCCGACATCTCGACCATCGCGGCCAGGATCGAGACGGCGGAGGACGCCGCCAATCCCAATATCGTCAAGGCCATCACGCCGCTGTCGGACGAGCGCGAGGTGGCTTACGCCCGGGATTTCGTGCGGCGCCTGGGGCCGGAACATGGAGCCCCCCATTGGCATCACATCGGCGTCTATGCCTACCGCCGCGCCATTCTGGAGCGCTTCGTCGCCTTGGCCGTCAGCGAGCGCGAGGCCGAACGCAAGCTTGAGCAGATGCGGGCCCTGGATAATGGCATGAAGATCGCGGTGGTGCGCGTCGACACGGTGCCCCTGGGTGTCGACACGCCCCATGAACTCGAAACCGCCCGCCGCATGTTAAGGAAGTCATAATGCCCTTGAAGATCGCCTATCAGGGCGAGCCCGGTGCCAATTCGCATATTGCCTGCATCGAAGCCTATCCGGCCCTTGAGCCCCTGCCCTGCGGCACCTTCGAGGATGCTTTCCAGGCGGTGAGCGATGCGCAAGCGGGCTTTGCCATGATCCCTATCGACAATTCGGTGGCGGGCCGGGTGGCCGACATCCACCACCTGCTGCCGCGCTCCAATCTCTATATCATCGGCGAGCATTTCCTGCCCGTCCATCACCAGCTGATGGTGGCACCCGATGCCGATGCCGCTGGCATCAGAACGGTACACAGCCATGTGCATGCGCTGGGGCAATGCCGCAAAGTGATCCGTGAACTGAATATCAAGCCGGTGGTCGCCGCCGACACGGCGGGGGCGGCGCGCGAATTGTCGGAAAGCCGCGACCCCACGCGGGCCGCCATCGCCACCAGGCTCGCCGCCGAGATCTACGGCCTCAGGATCGTCCGCGAGGACATCGAGGACGAAACCCACAACACCACGCGTTTCGTGGTGCTGTCGGCGGCCCCGCGGGATGCCGAGCCCGAGGACCAGCCGGTGATGACCACCTTTGTCTTCCGTGTACGGAATGTTCCCGCCGCCCTCTACAAGGCGATGGGCGGCTTCGCCACCAATGGCGTCAACATGACCAAGCTCGAATCCTATCAGATCGAGGGGCAGTTCTCGGCCACCCAGTTCTTCGCCGATATCGAGGGCCACCCGTCCGACCGCCACGTGCGGCTGGCCATGGAGGAGCTTGAGTTCTTCACCAGCTATCTGCGCGTCCTCGGCATCTATAAATCCTCGCCGCACCGCGCCGAGATCGCCAGGCGGTTTCAGGGGATTTAGGGGTTCAGTTTGCGGCGCGAAGGACCCTTCGAGGCCCTGCTTCGCAGGGCACCTCAGGGTGAGGAAGATGATCGATATTCCTCATGCTGAGGTGCTCGCGGCGTAGCC
>JANPCA010000456.1:0-11448 GCA_031430715.1 Hyphomicrobiales bacterium
CATTCGCGGCACCGCCCATGTCTTTCTTCTTCAGCAGCATGCCAGAGGCCGGCTTGATGTCGTGGCCACCCGTGTCGAAGCTCACGCCCTTGCCCACCAGCGTGACTTTGGGCGCGCGCGGCCGCCCCCATCGGAAGTCAATGAGGCGGGGCGCCCGCGGGCTGGCCCTGCCCACCGCGTGGATCATCGGGAAATTCTTCTCGAGTGTCTGGCCACCGGTCACCGCGACCTTCGCCTTGAACGGCAGCGCCACCGCCCTTGCCGCCGCCTCCAGTTCATCGGGGCCCATATCGGAAGCCGGCGTGTTGATCAGATCGCGCGCCAGATAGGTGGCCGCGGCAGCCGCTAGAACCCGCTCGCGGCCGATAGTCCGTGGGCAGACGAGTTTGGCCACGCTGCCGGAGGGCTTGCCATAGGCCTGAAAACCATAGGCCTCGAGGCACCAGCCGAGCGCCACCAACTCCGGCTCCCGAACCTCGCCCTCGAGGCAATAGGTGCCCTCCGGCAAAGCCCTGCACAACCGCCCAACCGCGAAGGGGTCGGCATCGCCGGCATCGCTTGAACCCGCCAGCACCTGCGAGATGCCGCCCTTGGAGTCCGGAATGGCCACGTGACGGCCCGCTTCTCCGGCAAATCCGTGAGCGTCAACCCAGGCCCGTGCCGTTGGCGAAAGCTTGGCCCGCGCCGCCCCCCAGCCGGGTACCGTCACCAGCCGGAGTGCGGTGCCGGAGCTCGTGGAGGCCAAGAGAATGCCGGCCGGATCAATCATGTGAGTCGCTCCTAAGACATAGTCGTTCTTAACGCGGATGGCACATATGGTTAATCCTTTATTGACCACTCCCCGCCCATGATCGCGCTCAATTGTTCATGGGCCCGGAGTTCCATTCATGGTGCGCGATCGCACGCGGCGCAAATACACTTATTTCGCGGTCATGCTGGCCGGTCTGTCCCTGGCCGGCTGCCAGGAAAAGGCCGCCAAGCTCGATAGTGGCGACGGCCTGACCACGTCCTCGACGGCCCCTGTCTCCTATCAGGCCACCGCCGAAATGGGCAAGAGCTGGCAATCGGACCCCAAGAACATCAACAAGGCCATGGCCTACGCCAACGCGCTCGAATCGATCGGCCAGACCCAGCAGCAGATGGAGGTCTATAAGTCCCTGACCGCGGCCCATCCCGGCAATGCCAAACTCTCCGGCCTCTATGGCAAAAAACTGCTCCAGTCCGGCCACAGCGGCGAGGCCGTCCCGGTCCTCGAACAGGCCGCGGCCGCCCCCGGCGCCGACTGGCGCGTCCACTCGGCGCTGGGTTCCGCCTATGATCAGCAGGGCCTCTATCAAAAGGCCCGCGAGCAATACCAGGCGGCACTCGCGGGCGACGCCAATAATCTCAGTGTGCTGAACAATCTCGGCATGTCGCACGCGCTTGAGGGAAATCTCAAGGAGGCCGAGATCACCCTGCGCCGCGCCGACCAACTGCCGCGCTCGCGGAGCGAACCCCGCATCCGTCAGAATCTCGCCCTGGTGGTCGGCCTTCAGGGCCGTTTCGACGAGGCCAGCCAGATCGCCAGCCAGGACCTGCCCCAGGACCAGGTCGATGCCAACATGGCCTATCTGAAGAAAATGCTCTCGCAGCCCAACACCTGGCAGCAGATCAGCGACAGCGCCGAGGGCTGAACCGGAAAACCCTGAACCGTCACACGCCCGCCCGGATGGTCCAGGCGGGCGTTTCCTTGTGAAGGCCGCAATCCTACCGCATGCCCCAAACAAAACGCGGGCCACACCGGCCCGCGCTGCAATTGGAATGGCCGGCGGCTCTATTCCATCTTCATGACCAGGATGATCGAGGGTCCGAGGATGATGACGAAAATCACCGGCAGGAAGAACAAGATCATCGGCACCGTCAGCTTGGGCGGCAGGGCGGCGGCCTTCTTCTCGGCCTCGGACATGCGGCTGTCGCGATTTTCCTGGGCCAGGACGCGCAGCGCCGTGCCGAGCGGCGTGCCGTAGCGCTCCGACTGGATGAGGCTGGTGACCACCGACCGGACGGTCGACAAGCCGGTGCGCTTGCCGAGATTTTCGTAAGCCTTGCGGCGGTCCTGGAGATAGGAGAGCTCGGCCACTGTCAGCGACAGCTCTTCGGCCAGCGGCACCGACGCGCTGCCGATTTCACGCGCCACGCGCTGCATGGCGGGCTCGACCGCCATGCCCGATTCGACGCAGATCAGCAGCAGGTCGAGGGCATCGGACCAGGCCTTCTTGATCGACTCCTGGCGCCGTGAGACCATGTTCTTGAGAAAGATCGACGGGAGGTAATAGCCGAAGATGGCACCCACACCGGTGGCGGCGATGCGCATCGGCGGCGCCACCTTGTCGGCATAGAGTGTGGAGGAATAGACGAACACGACGATCGCCAGGATCACCGGCACCACCACCCGGGCGGCGAGGAACGTTACCAGATGGCTTTCGCTGCGCAGGCCCGCCTGGCGCAACAGGTCGCGCGAGCCTTCCGCCTCGAGCAGGCGCTTGAGGTTCAAGGCGTTGACAAGTTGCGAGGCGAGCCCCGTCTGCTTTTTATCGCGCAGCTTGTTCTCGTTGCCGATCAGCAGGGCGCGCTGGGCGGCGCGCAGCTTGTCGCGCTCGGTGCTCACCGATTTCATGCGCGCCTTGAGCTTGTCGCTCTCCAGGAGCGGCGCGGTGAGGGTCAGCACCGTCGCAAAGGCCGCCATCCCGACCAGGATGGTCACCATCATTTCGATTTGCAGAAGACTGGCGATGAATTGCATCATGGACCCTGGGGTTCGTGCCCTAAATCTGGAAATTGATCATCTTGCGCATGATGAGAACGCCGGTCAGCATCCACAACCCGCAACCCGCCAGCATGATGTTGCCCGTGCTCGTGGTGAACATCGGATTGAGATACTGCGGATTGAGAACCGTCAATGCGCCCATGATGACGAAGGGCAGCGCGCCGATGATCGCCGCCGAGGACTTGGCCTCCTGGCTGACGGCGCGGATCTTGGCCTTCATCTTCTTGCGGTCGCGGAGCACCTTGGACAGGTTGCCGAGCGCCTCGGACAGATTGCCACCGGTCTTCGACTGGATCGACATGACGATGCCGAGGAAGTTCACTTCCGACAGCGGCATGCGCTCGAACATGCGCTCGATGCCCTGGTCGATGGTGATGCCGACGCGCTGGCCTTCCACCACTTCCAGGAATTCGGGCCCGACCGGCGGGCCGGACTCGGCGGCGATGATCTTCATGGCATCGGACACCGGAAGGCCCGCCTTCAGGCCGCGCACCATGACGTCGATCGCGTCGGCGAAATCGTGCAGGAATATATTCTGGCGGCGCCTGCGCAGGAAGTTGAGGAACCAGCGCGGGAACCCGAGGAAGCCGACGATACCCGCCAGCACCGACACATACCATGGGATTCCGAAGATCAGCGGCGGCACGGCAAACAGGACGCCGAGCACCACCGAGAAGATCCAGAACAGGTTGGGCGAAATCTCCAGGCCCGCCTGCATGATCATCATGCGCAGCGTCATGCGCTTCTTGCGCTGCTTCTCGCGGTCCTCGATCTGCTTGAGTGTTTCTTGAATCTGCTTGCGCCGCCCGTCTTTTTGGCTATCGACGAGGCGGCCGAAGGCACTCTGCTTCTGCGGCGATCCGCCGCCCTTCTTGCCCTCGGCGATGCTCTTCATGCGTGACTGCACGCCGCCGCCCGAAAGCAGCGGGAACAGCAGGGCGAGCGCCACGCCGCCCACCGCCAGCACGACCATGCCAATGAAGACGAGTTGCGTCAGTTCAATTCCGAAATATTCCATCGTGCCATCCGCCTTCCAGCGCCGTCATCAGTCCATTTCGTTCCGCGATTCCGCCTTCTCGAGAGCCTCGGCGAGCCGGCGCTCCTCGTTGTAATAGCGCGCCCGGTCCCAGAAATGCGGGCGCGCGATGCCCGTCGAGCGGTGGCGTCCGATGATCTTGCCGTTGGCGTCCTCGCCGACGATTTCGTAGACGAAGAGATCCTGGGTGATGATCACGTCGCCCTCCATGCCCACCACTTCGGTGATGTGCGTGATGCGGCGCGAGCCGTCGCGCAACCGCGTTGCCTGGACGATGACGTCGATCGAGCCGCAGATCATTTCCTTGATGGTCTTCGACGGCAGCGAGAAGCCGCCCATGGTGATCATCGATTCCAGGCGCGAGATGCCTTCGCGCGGGCTATTGGCGTGCAGCGTTCCCATCGATCCGTCGTGGCCCGTGTTCATCGCCTGCAACAGGTCGAAGGCTTCGGGGCCGCGGACTTCGCCGACGATGATGCGTTCGGGCCGCATGCGCAGGCAGTTCTTGACGAGATCGCGCATGCTGATTTCGCCCTCGCCCTCGAGATTGGGCGGGCGCGTTTCGAGTCGCACCACATGCGGCTGCTGCAGCTGAAGTTCGGCGGCGTCCTCGCAGGTGATGACGCGCTCGTCGTGGTCGATATAACCGGTGAGACAATTCAGCAGCGTCGTCTTGCCCGACCCGGTACCGCCCGAGATCAGCACGTTGCAGCGCACCCGGCCGATGATTTCGAGGATCGTAGCACCTTCCGGCGTGATCGATCCGAACTTCACCAGGTCGGGAAGCTTGAGGCGGTCCTTCTTGAACTTACGGATGGTGAGCGTCGGTCCATCGATGGCCAGCGGCGGCACGATGACGTTGACGCGCGAGCCGTCCATGAGGCGGGCGTCGCAGATCGGGCTTGCTTCATCGACGCGGCGGCCGATCTGGCTGACGATGCGCTGACAGATGTTGAGAAGCTTCGCGTTGTCGCGGAAGCGCACCCCGGTTTTCTGCATCTTGCCGCCGACTTCGATGAAGGTCGCGTTGGCGCCATTGACCATGATGTCGGAGATGTCGTCGCGCGCCAGCAGCGGCTCCAGCGGGCCATAGCCCAGGACGTCGTTGCAGATGTCCTCGAGCAGTTCCTCCTGCTCGGCAATCGACATCACCACGTCCTTGAGCGTGATGATCTCGTTGACGATATCGCGGATTTCGTCGCGCGCCGCATCGCGGTCGAGCTGGCCCAGCTGGGTCAGGTCGATGGCATCGATGAGCGCGTTGAAGATGGTGCTCTTGATGTCGTAGTAGTTTTCCGATTTGCGCTGCGCCATCTGCGGTTCGGGCTTCTTGGCCGCGGGCTGTTGCGCCACGGCACCCTGGCCCGCCTGCTGACCGGTGGCGGGCCTTTGAGCCTGATTGCCGAAACTTCCGCCCGTTGGCATCGGCAGATCGGGAATGGCGGCCGCCGGCGCCGAGAGGGCGGCCGGCAGCGGCGCCGGCTGGCCCGATGGCAGGACACCCGTCTTTTGCCGCGTTTCGTCTGAGCGCTTTCCGAACATTACTTCTTCCTCAGCATCGGCAACTTGTCAAAGATCGGCGAGAACGGCATCCTGCTGGACTTCTTGGCGGGCTTTTCATTGCCGGCGATCAGCTGCACAAAACCAGCCAGCGCTTCCGCGGCCTTGGTTTTCGCCGCGACCTCGAGCAGCATCTGGCCATTGCTTTGCGCCGTGCCGAAGGTCTGGGCATCGTAGGGAATGACACAAGCGACATCGACCCCCACCGCCTTGCCGAAATCGGCCGCCGGAATCTCCGGCCGCTTCGGCACGCCCACCTGGTTGAGGATGAGTTTCGGCGGCGGATCATTGGGCCTTGCGGCCTTCAGCATGTCGATCATGTTCTTGGTGTTGCGCAGGCTTGCCAGTTCCGGCGTCGCGGTGATGATCACCTGGTCGGCATGCATCAGCGTGTACTTCACCCATGGCGCCCACACGTTGGGAACATCGACAATGATGCACGGCACGCTGGAGCGCATGGCGGTCAACACCACCTCGATGGCATGGGCCTCGATGTTGATGTCGCGGTCGACGCCGCCCGGCCCGCTGAGCAGGCTAAGCTTGTCGCCAAGTTTGGTGAGTAACCGCTCGATCAGCGTCTGGTCAAGCCGGTCCGGTTGGCCCAGCGCATCGATGATGCCGTTCGAGACATCCTGGTTGAAGTTGAGGCCTGCGGTGCCGAAGGCCAGGTCGAGATCGGTGATGACCGTCTCGGTGCCGAATTTCTTCGACATCATCCAGGCCGCGTTATGGGCGACCGTGCTGGAACCGACGCCGCCCTTGGCGCCGACGAAGGCCAGAACCTTGCCGAGCGGTGCCGCCTTGGGATTCTGGAACAGGCCCGAGATGGTTTCGATCACCTGCAGCTGATGCAGCGGCGCCACCAGATATTCGCTGACCCCCTGCTTGATCAGTTCGCGGTACAGCACCACGTCGTTCAGATGGCCGATGACGATGACCTTGCTGTCGGGCTGGCAGACTTCCGCGAGTGCGGCCAGTTCCGACAGGATCACATCGCGCGAGCCGTGCGATTCGACGAGCAGCACGTTGGGCGTGGGTTGCGACTGATAGACCTGCACCGCGGCCATGATGCCGCCCAGCTGGATCGTCGTGTGGGCCCTCGCCATGCGCCGGTCGGACGCCGCCATCTGCATGGTTTCGGCGGTCTGCTGATTGTCGCAGAACACATGGATGTTGATGCGCGGTATGAGGGCGACGAGACTCTGGTCACCGCCATACGATGTAGAATTAGGCTGCGCGGTCTGGTTCATCATCATTGTGATCCTGCGGAATTCTTGACAGTCATGTCCGTTGCACGGATTGCAAAATTCGGAGCTATTGGCCTTTGTAGTATTTAAGGATGACCGGAGAGCGTGCCGCCGCCGGTGCCGGCGACATGGCGCGCGGAGTCTCGAAGTCCTCTGGGTTCGCAACCATGGCGGCCATGTTGTTTTGCGACGCGCAGCCGAAGTTCTCGTAGGCGACATTTCGGCGATCGCCCGCCAGATTATCCGACCAGTCGCCGCACTCGGCCGTCACCGCAACTTTGCGATGGAAGGACAGGGTGACCATCGCAGCCGAGCCACCGTAGCTGCCGGTACCGATCATCGATTGCGGAACGCCCTGATCGATGAGTACGCCGACGGCCTCCTGGGCAACCTGACGCGCCTTGGCGCTGCCGGAAGCCCATCGTACCGCGACATGCGACGTCGCGTTGCCGCGGGCATCCTGGGCAAAGCTGATCAGGCTGTTGACCTGATCGGGCCGCAGACTGCCGGCGCTGGCCGAGAGATTCATCTTCACCGGCGCGTGGGCGACACGGATCGGATAGCGCTCCTGATGGGTCGCCGGGTGATAGTTGTCATCCAGTATGGCATCGTCCATCCGGCATCCGGCAAGCACAACGGCGGGAAGGAGCGCCATGAGCGCCAGGCTGCGGCTGGCGAGGGCTTTTGTCTTAAGGCTGGTCTTCATGGGAATCTCCACTCACTACTCGATGATGTAACCAACCTTGCCGTGGTAAACGCCGTTCGGGTGTTTGCCACGCGTGCCGTAGGTCTTGTTGAGGCGGCCGAAGAGAACGGCCTGCCGGTCGGTGGGCATGTTGAGGCCGTCGGTCGGCGTCACCAGCGCTTGCGCGCTCGTCGGATTGACGATGTAGGGCGTGACGATGACGACGAGTTCGCTTTGGTCTTTTCGAAATGAGCGGCTGTTGAACAGCGCGCCGAGGACCGGTAGCTTCCGCAGACCGGGGGTGCCGCTCAAGTTCTGCTTTGTCTCGTCCTTGATGAGGCCTGCCAGCATCATCGAGCCGCCGCTCGGAATTTCAATTGAAGTCTCTGCGTTGCGGGTATCGATTCCCGGCACCCCCAGTACAACTGCTCCAAGCTCGCTCACTTCAGTGCGAATCTTGAGACCGATGCGGCCTTCCGACAGAACTGTTGGCGTGAAATTGAGAGAGACACCGTAGGGCCTGAATACTGTGCAGGGATAAGAGCCATTGTCGTCCCTGCAGACAGATGGATACGGCAACTCGCCACCCGCATTGAAGCTTGCTGCAGCTCCTGAAATAGCAGTCAGCGTCGGCTCGGCCAAAGTCGTGGCAAGCCCTTCCGCTTCGAGCGCATCGATATCGACACGCGTTGAGAACGAGTCGGCCACGTTGGCCGTATCCGAAAAATTACCTTGAAGAGCAGCACCACCACCGGTTGCCAGCCGGAAACCAAAGTTTCCAATTCTGATATTCGATGTGGTGTTAATCCCAAGCCGCTTCAGGATGGTGCGCTTCAGTTCGACGACGCGCACCTTCAGCATGACCTGGTCGCCCTCGGCGATCTTCAGCGCGTTCAGCACCTGGCAGTCGCACGACGCGTTGATGAACTGCTTGGCCAGATCCTCGGCCATCTTGGACTGCTGCGCATTGGCGGCCGTGCCGTTCAGCACCACGTTGGTGCCCGTCGTATCGACGGAGATGGCGTTGCCGGGGATGGTCCGGTCGATCAGTTTCTTGAGGCCCTTGCTGTCGAGCGTCGTTTCGAGGTCGAGCGCCAGGACCTGCTGGCCTTCGGCATCGAAGAAGAAGATGTTGGTCTGGCCCGGCAGGCGGCCGAAGAGATAGGCCGTGTTCTTGTTGCGCACCACCACATCGACGATCGACGGGTCGCCGACGATCACGTCCTTGGCATTGCCCGGCAGCTTGATCACCACCGATTTACCGATGCCGATGCGCAGGAAGCTGTCGTCGTCGGACTGCGTCCCTTGCGAGAAATCGAGGTCGCTGGCCAGCGCTTGGCCGGCGAGGCCAAGGCTCGTCAACGGGGTGGCCGCCAGGGCGGCCCCGAGAGCGAGCGCTCCGGCGGACACCCCGGAGAGGCGCTTGAGAAAGGGCAGGCTGTTCATCGGAATGAATGACATGGTCAATGGCCTCAGCGGCTGGTGATGACGGATTCGATGCCGTAGCGGACAAATACGCGGTCGGCGTCGGCAGGCTTCTTCTTGTTCGAGAACTTGTCCGATAGGACGGGCTTGGCATCGAGGATGCCCGAATCGCCGGACTCGGCGATGGACCGGAGCGACAACGACAGCTCGCCTGCCGACTCGACCATGGTGATTACTTCCGACTGGAACGGATCGACCTCGATCACCGCGGTCTTTCCCTCGGTCACCGTGACTTTGTCCTTGTTGGTCTCCTGGTTGAAAACCTGGTTGATGGCCAGCACGCGCACATTGGTCAGCACGGTCTCGCTGCGCACCACCTTGCCGTTGCCATCGGGATTGTCGACCTTGCGGGTCAGGAGGACGTCCACCCGGTCGTTGGGCAGGATGAAGCCGCCGGCCGCCGAGCGCTCGGAAATCGCCACTGAAATGGCCCGCATGCCCTTCGGCAGAATGGCGCTCATGAAGCCGAATTGGCCGGGCAGCACCAGTTTGCGCTCGACGATCGGCTCGCCCACGAAGATCGGCAGCCTGGCCCTGGCCAGTTTCAGCGTCTCAAGCGCGTCGGGCTTCGTTTCCTTGGTGATCATCGTATCGGCGACGTTGGCTTTCGGCCATTCCCGCCAATTGATGGTGCTGTCGATCAGCTTCTCGCCCATCGCCAGATCCTTCGATGCGACCAGAACGTCGATCATCGGTACTTTGTTGACTTCGACGACTTCCGTTACGGATTTTTTGCCGAGCACGTTCTTGGCCAGAATTCCGGCGACTGCCGCGGAACCAACCGCCACCACTAGAATGACAACTCGCATCTTGTTCATCGTTCAAATCCTTGTCTGGCACGCAAACATCGTTCCGCTTCGGGTACTTTCGGCTGCAATGGTCAAATTTGCGTTAACTCTGTTCATGATTTCACGCTTGGGCCACGGGCATCCACCAGCTCCCGGGGAAGGCCAGGATGGCGCCGATGGCAAAGGCATAACCATAGGGCACATTGGGCTTGATCGACCCCAGCCGCCGGAAGATCGAGCCATCCTTGATTTCCGAATTGAGATTGATCAGCGACCAGACGCCGACGCACAGCGCCAGAACGCCGCCCGCGAAAGCGGTCATGGTCAGGAACGGCATCAAATCCGGCCAGCCGAGCCAGAGCCCAGCTGCCGCCAGCAGTTTCGCGTCGCCGCCGCCGAACAGGCCAAGCGCGAAGAGGACAAAGCCCAAGGCGAACATGCCGAGTCCCACGGCGGCATGAAGGCCAATCAAGGTCCACGGCATGCCGGCCAGTAGCGCCATGGGCAGGAAGGCCGCTGCGATGGCCAGCGTCAGCCAGTTGGGGATGCGCATCGACAGCGCGTCTCCGGCACCCGCGATGATCATGAGGCAGGGAAAAAGCGTAACCGATAGAAAGGCGATCATGGGCTGGCCGCCGTCTGTGATGGAGATGACATAGGGCGACACTCCCACGGCCCCATTTAAAGCAGGGTTAACCGTGGCGGCCGGGAGCGCATAAAAAATCCACCGGCCATTGGCCGGTGGATTTGGATCTTTGATCGCGGTCAGCGCCCGGATGGGCGCACCCGGCGTCTATTACGTGCCGGACGAGATGTGGCCGGCGAGGCTGGAGAACTTGGCGGTGACGGCCGTTGCCAGGATCGGCATGGCGGTCACGAGCGCCAGGCCCATGGCAGCGGCGATGAGGCCATATTCAATGGCGGTAGCACCCGACTCGTCCTTCACGAAGCGAACGAAATTCTTCATTGGTTTGACTTTCCCTTAGTTGACTTGACGGACCGCCGCTGTCTTGGACAGTGCGGTGATTACGTGCCGGACGAGATGTGGCCGGCGAGGCTGGAGAACTTCGCGGTGACGGCGGTTGCCAGGATCGGCATGGCGGTCACGAGGGCGAGGCCCATGGCGGCGGCGATGAGGCCGTATTCGATGGCGGTTGCACCCGACTCATCCTTCACGAAACGCAGGAACTTGTTCATTTTTCAACTCCACTAAATTTACAGCACCAGGCTCAGACTGAACGGTGCGCGCTGCGCCGCTTTGGTGAACCATGGAGCCAGATTAGAACCGACCATTTAATGGCAAGTAAATCCCCGCTTTTCAGGCGCTATAAGTAAAACGAGTCGCAACAAATGGTTTATACAGTCTTTACGGAATCGATAAAACCCCCTCTAATCGCGTATAATTTAGTAAATACTTCGTTTAACGCCCGATAAATACTTTAAATTTCGAGTAGCAAGTCAGGTTTTACTTGAAAACCTCGCTGTTGACTCAAAGACCACCGCCCAATGACCCAGAGAAGAAGCGGATTCAAGACTGAGAAGCATGGCCCGATCTATTGCCTTCGCGGGATGAGCTGAACCATGAAGTCTTGTCTCTTGCAGGGAGAGAATGTGAGGCCGGCGCCCCGTGATCCGCCGCAACCGGGGGCTTTAAGAGAACATTCACCATTCATGGTTCAAATTGCATCGAGATTCAGCCTGAAGCCAGCTGTTGAGCTGCCCCAATTCCGGAGTTGATATTGCCATGACGCCGACCAGCATGCAGCCACGCACCGCCGTCCTCGCCGCTCTCGCGCTCCTGTCTGGCCTGACCGCCGCGGCGGCCGGCGAGCCGGTCACTG
>JANPCA010000457.1:0-9380 GCA_031430715.1 Hyphomicrobiales bacterium
AATCGAAGAGTTTTTCAGCAGCCTGCTAAAGGAAAAATTGGTCCTCCTCATCCATCAATTCCAGTGTGATGGATAGGATGACACGTTTGCTTGTGGTGATCGGGGTGGTGACCGCAGTCATCATCATCGGCTATTGTTCGCTCCTGCTCGTCAACGCCATGAAAGCAGACGTGACCCAAGACCAACGGACCGGCGTCCAGTTGCGCGGCAAGGCCCTCGACCACATCGAACGGATCGAAGAGGCGCTCGAAAAGCTTTCCCGTTCGAATGAATTGTTTTCGATGACGGGCTTCAAGTCTTCTGAACACCTGGCCCAGCTCTGCCAGTCCTCTGCGGTGACTGATCAATTTTCCACTCTGGGGCTGCTTACTCCTTCCGGTACGCCGTTGTCGCTCTGCGAAGGAGGTGTTGCCAAGAGCCTGTCGGAACAGTCCTACGTGTTCGACTATCCCCGCAGCGCCGTAAGTGGGTTCTTTGACAGCATTTTGCAGTTGCAGGACAGGAGCGGGATCGTATTGCCGGAGTTCAAGTTCACACAGCGATTTATCATGGTGAGGGGCAGACCTTACGTCATGTTAGTAGCGCTAGTGACGCCGGAACGGCTGGTCAGGAAGCCGCCGGACTATCAGCCGGTTGTGATATTCGTCCTGTCAAATCTCCGGGTCGCACTGCGCGACATTGAAGAGCAGTTGGATATTGACGGCCTCGAATATCAAGTAGATACAATCGACCTCCGTGATGCTGCGGTGGTCCTGCGCGACCAGAAGGAACAGTCATTTCTTACGCTGAACTGGCGCCGTTCTCACTCATTTCGCGACCAGTTGCTGCGCGTGTTACCACTGATCCTGAGCCTTTCGCTTCTGCTTTATTTGTTGGTCATCAATTCCCTCCGCAAGATCGGCGAGCTGCAGCAGGCGATCGTGGTTCGTGAGGCGGCGGCCCGCCACATGGCGCTTCACGATGGCCTCACGGGACTACCCAACCGTTTGCATTTCATGACGCTCGCGCAGTCCTCCATCGCCGAAGGCAGTTCATCGCACCCCGTCTATGTCGGAATGTTCGATCTTGACCGCTTCAAGTCCGTCAATGACAATTATGGTCATGATGTGGGCGACCGCCTCCTCAAGGAAGTGGCAAGTCGGACAAGCGCAGCGTTGGGATCCAGAAACTCGGTCGCCCGGCTGGGTGGCGACGAGTTCGCCTTTGTCATTACCACCGCAAAAAGCGATTCGGAGGCTCTGATGTTGCTGGACCGGGTGCAGTTGCGGGTCCGGCAGGATTTCGATTGCGGCGTCAAAACGATCCAACCGGATGCGAGCTTCGGGCTGGCCGCAGCGCCGCGTCATAGCGTTGCGCTGGACCAGCTACTGAAGAAAGCCGATATCGCGCTATATGAAGTGAAGTCGATGGGCAGAGGATTTGCCCGGCTCTACGACGGCGGCCGCACACCTGGCAGGCAACGCAGTGGATCATAAATGGCCGGGTAATCCGCGGCTCATTCACCTGGCTGTGCGCTCGGCCACTCGTGAACCGGACTAGGCTTGCCTGGAACGCGATTTTCGCCAGATGAAGCGAGTCGGAAACGCTGCTCGATCCGCTCAGCAAGAAACTGAATGATGACGCTACTCGCAGCGTTTGCGACGCGCCAGTGCGGCTGGCCGGCATCGATACAGCGGCCGTAGGGCAACGTCCGAACGAGCGCCAGGTAATCGCTCAATTGGCGCGCCGTGACCTTGATGGGGACCTCCTGCTTGCGAGCCTGCAGGACTTCGGGCGGGGCATGCAGGAGGATGACCAGATCCGGTTTTGGCGCCAGCCGCCAGACGTATTTTAACAGACCCTTCGGCCCGCCGTACCGGTAGCGCACCGGATCGACCAGAATGTCGATGAAGTGCCGGTCATAGAGCACCAGTGTCGAGCGCGCCGTGGCGAAGCGGAGATGAACAGAGCCGAGCGTGTTGAACAGCAGCCAGTATGCCACGCGTAGCAAGGACACCGGCAGTGAACGCGGTGCCAGGGCATGGGGCTGATTGGTCGGCGTCGGCTTGCGCTGCAGCATCCGCCGGAGCGGCGGGGCGAAGCCCCAACAAACGGTGCGCGAAAATGCCGGCGCCAGCTTGGACTGAATAGCATCGATGGTGGATGATTTGCCGGCGCCGTCCGGGCCCAGAAAGACCGTGCTCAGGCCGTGCGGCCGCATCAGGCGTCCGATGCGGTTCAATTGCCCTTCGATCGCCAGCTTTGCGGACTGCCAGGGGGCTTGGGTTAGTGCGCCGCGCCGCAAATGCGCCCGCAGCGCCCGCTGCTGCCCTTGGACTTTTCCCCACTCGCCGGACAGGAGACTGGAGATGACAAATCCGGCCTGCTCGCCGTTCCACAGGCGGCTGACCTGGGCCTCGCAGCCGATGGGATCCCGCCGATATAAGTCCAACAGTCTGCTGGCGCGGCTGCCGTCGAACCGGGCCTTGGCGATCGACCGTCCGAGATAGCAGCCGAACTCACAGGCGGGCGCCGGAATCCAAAATTTGCCGTGTCTCATACGGCCTTTCAGGACTTCGCTGCCGGCAAGGAGCCAAATGCCACCGGCCACGCAATCCGTACTGAAATCGAGTTCTAGCAAAATGGGTGAGCCATCCATATCCTGGCCGGCAAGGGTCAGGTGGAGACCCATGACGCGGATGACGCTGGCTCGCAGTTGAGCCCGGTTCGCATGGAAGAGCCGGAGAAGCTCCGCCTGGCCGATGCGCGCGTCGATGATGCAGTCGACATCGGATCCCGCATGATCGGCAAGTGTGTCATAACCGTGCAACACGCAGTAAGCGATGCCGGCCGCGTCGAGCATCTCGAAAACGCCGTCGAGTATTTCGCGGAATGGCGACGGCGACTCGTGCCGGATTGCGGTTGCGGCATTGCCGTCGATGGCCGATAGCATGGTTCAGGCTCCCGTTCTGTTCATTGCTGGCACCGGTTGAGACTTGCTTGAGATGGCGAGAAGCGCGCCCCAACGTATGACGCTGCCCGTAAGCTCCGCGGCTACCATCGCAAAAGCGGCTCCAAGCAGGCCAAAACTGCTCAGGAGCGTCCACACCAGCACGACATTGAGGGCGGATGTTGCCGTCGTCACTCCGGCCACTATGCGGCCCCGCTCCATGGCCATGAGGGCGATGGATGCGGGCGCGCCGCTGGCTGAAGCCAGGACGGACAATGACAGGACCGCGAGCAGCCACCCGTGGCCCGCGTACTCCGGTCCGCTGAACAGCAGGCCCATGACTGTCTCACCGGCCGCCAAGACAAGGACGCAAAATCCCGCGGTCAGCCCCAGGAGCAGCACGGCATCGCGCGCCGCCTTGCGCACAAGGGTCAGCTCGCCATGATCCTTCAGGATACGGACATATTTGGGTGTGAGAAGATTGAAGAAGCCGAACAGCAAAGGATTCGAGAAAGCAATGATGCTCACGCAGGCGGCATAAACACCGGTGGCGGCGGCTCCCGCGATAAGCAGCGAGAGCCAGTGCGTCATGTAACCTTGCGCCTGCATCGCCATCTGACCCGACAGGAGCCATTTGCCCAGGGTCCAGCTTTGCTTCAGCGTGGGGATCGTCTGGCGGATATTGGGTTTGAACCGGTGCCGATCGAATATCAGCCAGACCAGACAGCCAGCGCCGCCCGATATGCCGAGCACCACCAGCGCGGTCAGGAGAGTGAGTTGTCCGCCGCTGCCCAGATAGGCAAGCGCTGCTACCGTCAGCACTGCGATGCCGAGGTCGAGCAGGAACACCTGCAAGGTCATCAGATGCGCGAAACAGTAGCGGCGAGCGAATTCGCGCAGCAGAAGCATCGGAGCGGCAAGGGCCAGGGCGGCCGCTATCTGTGGGATTGCGCCGCCGCCGCCGCCCGCCGTGGATGCGGCAAGGCCGCCCGCCAGCAACAGCGCTGCGGCCAACACGCCGCCCATGAGGCTCAATGCCAGGGCGCTGAAGGCATGTTCTTCCGGCGTTCCCGCGGGCCGGTAGAGTTGTACCGAATAGGGACGTGTGACCAGCGAGTCCTGGGCGGCAATCAGCAAGGCGGCGATCGACTGGCAGATGGCAAAGGCGCCGACCTGGCTTGCGTCGGTCGAGCGGGCGATCATCACCAAGACGGCAAAGCTGGCGCCGCTGACTACGAGTTGATCGCCCCACCCCCACAGAGGTGATGATGCGGCCAGATGTTGCCCTAGCGGCTTGAGGCGGAGGCGCACGCTCCCCGTTGTTTCGGTCATTCCACCCAACTCCATCACTCAATCCGGGTCATCGCGGCAGTGGCCCGGTATTTGCTACCGCCGCTTGTGAAGGACTTCCCGGATTTGAGCTTCTCATAACCACACACAAACGTTTCTGTTGGATGATCGAAATGCGAGAAACATGCCAAGCTATCGTCAATCGGCAATCACTGATTCCGGCATCCGAACAACAGTCCGGACGCTTGGTTGAGTTCGGGTCAAGCCGGGAGCAGCCGCGCCAGAACGGACCCGCGATGACGGTGGCGAGGAGCGGTCGCGCGCTGGTGTTTGGCGACGACATGCGCATCTTCCTGGCCATCGCCCGCTCCCTTGGGCGCGCCGGGATCGAGGTCCACTCCGTGCCGTTCAACTGGCGGGCGCCGGCCCTGCGCTCGCGCTATGTGGCGAAGTGGCACCGGGTGCCGCGCCATTCCGACAGCCCCGGAGCCTGGCAGGCCAGTATCGCTGCGCTGGTGAAGGAGTATGATTTCGACATTCTGATCCCATGCTGCGATCGCGCGATCATCGCGCTGGATCAGTCGCGGGAACGGCATTCCGGGCATCGTCTGGCCATTCCCGATGGCGCCGCGATGAACCTCCTCTTCGACAAGGAGCGCACGCGCCAACTCAGCCTCGAACTTGGGATTTCCGTTGCCAACGCCGCCCGCCTGCGGCCTTCGGACACGGCCGGAGCACTGGTAGCGCAGTTCGGCCTTCCCCTGGTCATCAAGCCGCGCCGGTCCTTCTGGGCCGATCAGCTCGACTCCTGGGGAAAAGCGGCGATCCTCGACCGGGAAGTAGATGTCGAGGCATTTCTTGAAAAGGTGACCGGCCATGACCGCTATCAAGTCGAGTCGTTCTTCACCGGTGTCGGCGTGGGCATTTCGGTGCTGGCGAGCGAAGGCCGGATCATCCAGGCGTTCCAGCACCGAAGGCTGCGCGAAGGGCGGGCTGGAGCGAGTTCATACCGGATCAGCGAGGCGCTCAACCCGGAGATGCGCGAGGCCTGCGCGAAGATTTGCCAGCGCACCGCCTACACGGGCGTGTGCATGTTCGAATTCCGCTACGACCCGCTAGCGGGAGATTGGATTCTGATTGAAACCAATGCCCGATTCTGGGGCTCCATGGCTTTGCCGCTGTCGCTTGGCGTCGACTTTCCACGTTTCCTTTACGAACTCATGACCGAAGGCTGGGAATGCCGTCAGGTTGCCTATAGCACCAACATGAATAGCCGGAATTTCATTCTCGATGGATTCAACATTGTTAGCCAACTGCGTGGCCTGCGCGCCGGTAACCTTGGTGCGTGGCTTCGCGATGCCGGGGACTTCCTGCTGCAGCCGCTGCGCTGGCTGGCCGGCACGGAGCGCTCGGACTCCTTTGTTTCCGACGATCTCATACCCGCCCTCTTGGAATGCGCCGGCATGGCCCGCATCATGGCCGGAAAGCTGTGCCGCAACGGGACGGCGATTCCGAATCGCCGCCATGCCGACCGGTCCGCCCGCCGCGCGGCCGCGCCAACTTTAAGTCCACAGTCGCCGGATCATGTTTGATTTTGGAACAGCACCTTGGGCGGCGTCTGGCACGGTATGTGCTTGATGGCATCCAATCAGGCACACCAGCCAAGGCAAAAGGGAAAAGGATCACCGTCATGACCAGCAAGATCATCGAGAATTTTGACGATCGCCACCGCAAGCTGTGGAGTCAACAGACGGTTCGCCTTCGCCACAACCTGGCCCAGCATGAACTGTTCAGCGACGAGGGCATTGCGGAACTGATCGATTCACTTCCCGCCGAACGGGTTGCCATCAACACCATGGCGGCCGACGGCCATCGCCTCGAGTCTTGGGGCTATTGCGACCGCGCCGGCCAGAAGGGCAAGGACATTCTCGATCTGGTCAAGTCCGGCCGGTTGTGGATCAACATGACGAAACTCGATACCGTCGACCGCCGCTTCGCCCTGCTTCTCGAACAGATGTTCGACGAGTTCCAGAGCTACATGCCCAGTTTCGAAACCTTCAAGCACTCGATTGGCATGCTCTTGTCCTCTCCCAAGGCGCAGGTTTTCTATCATGCCGACGTACCCGGTCAGGCCCTGTGGCAAATCAGGGGCAGGAAGCGCATCTACATCTATCCTGCAGCCCTCCCTTTTCTGCAGCCGCGCGAGATCGAAAACGTCGTCCGCGGCATCACCGAGGAGGAAATCACCTACCAGCCCTGGTATGACGAATACGCGCAAATCCACGACCTTGAAGCGGGCGACATGCTCCATTGGCCGCTTAACGGGCCACATCGCGTCACCAATTTGGGCACCGTAAATGTCTCAATGACGACCGAGCACTGGACCACCGCCATCCGCCGCAGCTATGCCATGAACTATGGCAACGGCGTTCTGCGGAGCCTCGGCCACGCACCGAGATCGCGTGATATCCAGGGGGCCGCATTCTGGGCAAAAGCAGGCTTGACGGCAGCGTGGCGGGCGTCAGGACTTCACCGCCAGAAGTCATTCACCCGCAAATTCAAGTACCGGATCGATCCAGCCAGCCCAGGCGGCCTGACGCCGGTGGAATCAACTTAAAATCCACCGCCATCCTATTCGAGAGAGCAAGCAGGTCCGCGAAATACCGAGGTCAGCATGACAAGCATTGATGCGTTCCCCGCCTCCCATTTCGATACGCGTGCCGCGCGAAGCGAATTCTCATTCGCTTTGCCCGTCGATATCCGGCGGCTGATCCTGCTGCTGCAAATCTTCGTGGCGCTGATCATTGGCCTTGGCATCGTCAGGGAAATCGTCATCGAATTTGTTGGCACGGAAACCGTGCTCAAGGACCTGCGCCACTTCGCCCTCGACGCCGAGCGCAACCTGGATTCTTGGTACGACAGTATCAGCATGATGATGTCGTCGCTGCTCCTGTTCCTGCTGGCCGGGCTGTCGCACCGGTTTGACCGCCCAAACCGCCTTCACTGGACAATCCTGGCCATCATTTTTCTCGCGATGTCGATCGATGCCACCGTTTCCTTCCACGAGGTTACTGTCGCGCCCTTGCGCAAGGCGCTGGATCTCGGCGGCATATTCTATTTTTCATGGGTCCTGCTGGCGACACCGTTCGTCCTCGGCGTGGGCCTCTATTTCATACCCTTTCTGTTCCGCCTTCCGCGGAAGACAGCTATCCGCTTCGTCGTCGCCGGCCTGGTCTTTGTCGGCGGCGCCCTGGGCACCGAGTTTCTCTGCGGATATTTAGCGACCACGGCCGGCATGGAGTCCTTGCCCTACCGTATCACCGCGGCGTCCCAGGAATGCCTGGAAGTCATCGGCATGACGCTTTTCGTGATCGCACTCCTGCGCCATCTGGCGCTGACCGCGTCAATGCTGCGCTTTGAAATCAGGGGCGGTGATTTGTGAGCGTTCGCGGAACACGGGCGTAAGGCCCAAGCAGAGTCAAGCGGCCCTGGTTAACCGTAGAAGTCAAAGGACTGTTCATCATTCCATTTTATGGTTTAAGCCGCGACTAGGTCAGACAGAGGGTGCCGTCCGTGTCTAAAGCATTATTGACCCGATACTCGGCAAGCATCAACGGCTCGGTCATGCCACTGTTTGCGGTCAGCATTGGCGGGTTGGCAATTTGTGCCGGCGTCGCAATCGACTATGGCCGCTGGCAGATGCAGGCTACGGAATTGCAATCCGTCGCCGATTCCGCGTCCCTTGCCGCCTCCCATGAGATCCAGAAGAGCAATTGGACGATCAAGTCCGTGCAGGACACGGTGGACGACTACGTCTATCCGAACGCCGGGGGTCTTGAAAACATAACGGTCGCCCCGGTAAAGGTCGACGCCGCCGCCAATCAAATCAGCGTGTCGCTGTCCATGCCGGGCGAGCGCTCGTTTACCGCCATCTTCATGGTTCAGGATCCAGTCATATCGGTGGGAGCGACGGTCGAATTGGGCGCCGAGCGGGGAATGCCAATCTGCGTGTTCGCGCTCGATCCAACGATGAGCAAAGCTGTCGAAGGAAGTGGAGGAACCGTCTGGGAAGCAAATGATTGCAGCGTGCAGGTGAATTCCAAGAATCCGAAAGCCGTCAATCTTTCCGGCGGCTCGTCGATCACATCGGAGGAAAACTGCTTTGTGGGCGGCGTCGACCAGGGCCTGGCCAATGTCGATCCAGCACCTACGCCGGACTGCAAGGCCAAGCCCGATCCGTTCGCGAACCTGCAGAAACCGGATACCAGTGGCGCATGCGACCATAATTCCTTCAGCGCCGATGATCCTGTCACGCTCTCTCCCGGTCTCTACTGCGGCGGGCTTGTGCTCCGCAACGACGTATTCAATTTCGAGCCGGGGCTCTACGTGATCAAGGATGGTGCATTCGTGACGTCGGGAGGAGCCACCTTGATTGGCGATGGCGTGACCTTCTTCCTGACAGGTTCCGACGCCGGGCTAACCTGGAGTGGCGGCGGCAACTACCGGCTGAAGGCCATGTCGACTGGAAGCCTGGCCGGCTTCGTCGTCTATCTCGATCCCAATGCCGATCGCCTCGCCAAGAGCGTCGTGTCGGGTGGAGGCGACACCGTCTACGAAGGCGCCATGTATTTCCCCAACCAGAAACTTGAGCTGTCCGGCAGCAGCACGGCGAGCACACCCTCTCCGTTCACGGCGTTCGTGGCAAACAACTTCCTCTTTTCGGGCGGCAGCCAACTCAGCATCAACATCGATCCAGACAACACGACAGTCCCCATACCTGCCGGTCTCTACGGCGCTGCAAAAAGCCCGAGGCTGGTGAACTGAAAAACTGCCACGGGCATATCTCTAAATTTGAAAATACTACGGTGAACTCCGCTCTGTATACCTACAAGCAATCTATTCTAACAGGATATGGCAGTCTTTGGCGGTGCGCAAGCACTGCGATTCATAAATCAGTTACTATTGGCGAAATTGAGTGATCAGTCAACTCCGGATCTGCAACACTCCGGATCTGCAACCGCAGGGTTCCGAACTCCGGTTAACGCGCTTTGCGGGTTGCGGTTGGTGTGATTCCGTGAGGGCTTCTGATTCGGAGCCCTGTCATGACCGAGATTGCCGTTGAGCCGCCGTCCAAGTCCCGCCTTGCCTGCCTTCTCGATCA
>JANPCA010000458.1:0-2349 GCA_031430715.1 Hyphomicrobiales bacterium
ACTCGTTTGGCGGCTGGAAGTCTTCGCTGTTCGGCGATCATCACATGCATGGCCCCGAGGGCATCCGTTTCTACACGCGCCTCAAGACCATCACGTCGCGCTGGCCGACCGGCATCCGCTCCGGCGCCGACTTTGTCATGCCGACGATGCGGTAACCGGAACAGCGGACTTATCGCCGCGCGAAATATGTCAGCGAGCGTGTCAGCTGGTCTTGCGTGTAACCACGGCCGATGAAGACGATCATGTTGTCTTCTCGGCTGTCGCCTTGTTCTGGCAATATTTCCGGCGACTGGACGATCTTGCGCACGGCCTGGAGCAGCAGGCGTCCGGCTGGGGCGCGGATGACACCCTTGACGCGCACGATATCATCGCCGCGCGCGTGCAGCAATGCCGAGAGCCACACGGTGAAAGCCGTCCAGTCGATGCTGTCATCGAGGTGGAGCCGCGTGGGTGTGATGGACGCCTTGGCTGTTTCATGCGAGAGGTCCGGCAACGCTTCCGGCGCCACGCCCTTGAAGTAGGGTAGTGGCATTGAAACGCCCTTTGATGCCGCCAATAATTTGGCACCAGGGCCGAGGACGGACAAAGTGGCGAGCAATACCTTCAAGGCACCGCCCTCCACCTCGCCGGTCTTGGTGACGATGAGCTGATCGGCTGTCTCGATCTGCTTGCGGCCAAGCGGTTCCGACTTCAACTGATTCATCGCATGCAGCGCGTCGACAGTCACGATGATCTCGCCAACGAAGATATGATAAACAAGCACCGGGTCTTGCTTGATCGCCTCGACGATGGGGGCGGGATCGGCGAGCCCGCTGGTTTCCAGAACGATGTGCTCAAGGCGGATTCCCGTGGAGTCGACCCGGCTGCGTTCGTCGCAGAGTTTGCGCAGCAAAGCCAACAGATCGGCTTTTGCCGTGCAACAAACGCAACCGCCGGCCAGCACGGTGAGCCTTGACGACTGTCCCAGCAGCGCGTCGTCAACAGGCGTTGCCGCCGCCTCGTTGACGATGACATGGGCTTGCCTGAAGCGGCCTTCATGCAGCTGGTGGCGCAGCCATGTGGTCTTGCCGGACCCCAGATAGCCGCCCAACACCGAGAGGCGCACCCGGCCTTCAGTCTTGGCCGTCATCCTTCGCCGATGAAGCGCGGGTCGAGCGGATCGACCGGCCCGCCGCTCAGTTTCTCCGCCAATGCCCAGACCTCGTCGAGGTTGCGCACGATGGTTTCGCTGCCCGACAGGGTCGAAATTTGAATGCCCGGAATCTCGCCACCGTCGAAGGCCTTCAAGCCATAGGCGGGCAGAACGTTCTGCAACACCTGGGCGCGGCGGAACCTGGCGCGCAGCCGGTCATGGGCAGTGGGCGAACCCGCTTCCGTCCAGTGGCCGGGTGCTGCCGGAAATCCGCAGGCGGAACACATGGGTGCCTCAAATCACCGGAGGGCGCTTAGCGCCGGCGAAGGGGAAGCGCTTGCGGAAGTCCTCGGCGATCTCCTCGAAGGTCATCCACTTGACGCCTTCGTGCTTGTTGATGTGTTCGATCAGGCGCTCGAGCATCATGATGACTTGCGGGCGGCCCGAAACATCGGGATGGATGGTGAAGGGGAACACCGCGTAGTCCATCTCGCGGTAGACCCAATCGAACTGCTCGCGCCACATGTCCTCGATGTCGCGCGGGTTGACAAAGCCGTGGCTGTTGGCCGCCTTCTTCATGAACATCATCGGCGGCAGATCGTCGACATACCAGTTGGCGCCGACTTCGACCAAGTCGATCTCCTTGCCATGGATCATCGGCTTCATCCATTCGCCAGCCGTCTTGGAATAATCGATGGTGGTCCAGCTGTCACCGACGCGGGCATAGAAGGGCTGGAAGTCGCGGTAGCCCTGGCTGTGGTCGTACTTGAAACCATACTTGAGCAACAGGGCCGCCGTCGATGCCGACATCTCCCACCACGGTGCCACATAGCCGCGGGGTTTGCTCCCAGTGTGTTTCTGGATAAGGTCGATGCATTTCACCAGGACGTCCTCTTCCTGGGTTGGCGTCATGGCGATGGGGTTTTCATGGAGATAGCCGTGCGCGCCAATCTCGTGGCCGGCGTCGGCGATCATCTTCACCTGGTCGGGGAAACTCTCGATCGAGTGGCCGGGGATGAAGAAGCTGGTCTTCAGCTTGTATTTCTTGAACAGATTCAGCAAGCGGATGTTGCCCACTTCGCTGGCGAAGACGCCGCGCTGGATGTCGGAGGGCGAATCGCCGCCGCCGTAGGAGCCGATCCAGCCGGCCACCGAGTCGATGTCGGTGCCGAACGCGCAGATGATTTCTTTCTTGGCCATGTCTTGCTCTCCTCCTG
>JANPCA010000459.1:0-1599 GCA_031430715.1 Hyphomicrobiales bacterium
GGAGAAATCCGTGCGGCGTTGGCCATCGAGAGCGAAGTTAAACCAGCAGACCTTGGACGGGCGGGTGTTGCGGGTCTTGGTGGCGATCCAGGCGGGACCGGGCTGGTAGTCGATGCCATGGCCGCGACCCTTCTGCACGACGAGCGAGTGATCATAGCCGCCGGGATCATCCTTCTTGAGCTGGTCGAGGTAATCGTGGGTTTGATGGGCCAGTTCGATACGCTTGAACATGGTGTCGCCTTCACCGTTGTCGCTGCGGAACGCGCTGTTACGCAGATTGTAGAAGCGTTCTCCGCCTCCGGCACCGCCGGCCATGGCGCAGCCACCGGCGAAGCGATCGCCCCAGAATGGAGTCATGGCCTCGGTGCCGTAGGCTCCCTCGGAAATGCCCATCATGTAGATGCGGTCCGGGTCCACGTCGCGGAACAGGATCGTGCGGCGGATGATTTTATCGAAGGCGATGTGATTGTGCTTCATCCACCAACGGCCCTTGTTGTCATTGGCCATGCGCGGGACGAAATACATGCCTTCCGGCAGGGAGAAAAGGCAGACGCCGATCTGGGCTTTCCAATCATTTTCATTCACGTCCCAACCGCGTGGACCATCGAATTTCTTGTCGGTACCGCCACCGCCATGGGTTTGGAAAAAAAGCGGCCAGCCTTTTTCAGGGCGTTCGCCTCTGGAAAAAAGCAGATACGGCATGGTTTCTTCGCCGCAGGGAATGATCGTCGCTTTGAAGGGCGGGATCTTCGGGCGCTCTTCCGCCGGCATGGCTCTAAGCTCATCCATCGTCGGCAACTTGGGCAAGGCCGGGCTTTCAGCAAGCTCCTTGTCCCACCCAAGCTCAATCGCCGCCGCCTTGTAATCCGCCCACAACGCGGCCTGCGCGGCGGCGCTGTCTTTGGCCGCTAGCGGGCCTTGCTGCGGCAAGGCCGCTGTTTCGCCCTTGAGTTGTTTGACAAACCATTCTTTGGCTGACGACTCGGTCGGGGCTCCGGCAACCTCTTTGCCAGTCGCACACGCCACGCAAGCCAGCCAAGACGCGATCGCCAAGGCTCCCATCACTTCTTTCACAGAGCCGGAGCCCGTACAGTTGCTGTTCATCTTGTTAATCACTCCACCGGTGGAATCTTCATCTCCTCCAACCAAACGCTGAGGGGCACGCGGGCCGGGATAAAGCCATCGGCCGACCTGTTGTTCATCGGGAAATTGCTGACGGCGATGCTCACCTTGCCGCCCTTGAATTCATCGCGGAAATCAGACCAGACATGGCCGCCGCGAGGCTTGCCGCCCTCTCTCCGCCAGGCGACGATTCCGGCCTTCGACTCGGCGAGCAGCTTGCCGTTGAGATAGATCGCGTAGCCCTCGCCGCAATTGGCATGGATGCTGCCGGCCACCCTGACGCGGTAGCGGTGACCTTCCTTCAAGGGCGGCAAATCGAGGCTCCGGCGCAGCAGCAGCACGTTGCCCGTGAATGCTGTTCGGGGCGCGCCGCGCTTTTCACCTTGATACCATTCGGGGGTCGGGACCGGCGGCTCGTCGCCTTGCACTCCGAATGGCGCCTCGCCGCTTTTCCACCCCGCCATGTCCGTGTCGAAG
>JANPCA010000460.1:0-1730 GCA_031430715.1 Hyphomicrobiales bacterium
AGATAAAGCCAGTAAAATTTGGCGGTAGTCCGACAGACCCTCAGAACAAGATAGCAGTTGACTCACCAAATCACTATCAGCTCAACAACTTCTGGAATTCCCTGCAACGCTGGGCAGAAAGCTCTGAGGGTCGGTGAGATGAACGAATTCGGTGAAGACTTCGTATTTTCTCCTGGCTCAACCATCGAGTCTATAAAACAAGCGGAAGATGTAGTTGGAATTCAATTTCCAGAGGAATATCAAAAATTTCTTCTTAACGCTAACGGAGGTGAGGGATTTCTAGGTTCTACGCACTTCTTAAAATTATGGTCAATTGAGGAGATGATTGCCAGTTTTTTTGGATATGGCTTTTCTAATCAACTTCCTGGCTTTTTACCAATTGGTACTGATGGAGGTGGAGAAGCCTTAGCAATTCGATTGAAGGGCAATTCAGTAGTCTTCGGATTTGTGCCATTTGCAGACTTGGTTGAGGAAAATTTTATATCTATTGCAAAGAACTTTGACGAGGCAATAAGACTAATTGGTGAAGGGAAAGCGTTCCCACCGCCGTCTGAAATGCATTGAATCGGATTACGGTGACAGGATTACGGTATTACGGTGTTGTGGTGGACGGCGCCCGCACTCGGCATGCGATGTGCCATGATGGGTCCATCGCTAATCCGTCGAAGGGAGCCATCCACCATGACGCTGTTTGGCACCATCGGGCCTGATATTGCGAAGCCCGCGGTTTGCCGCCCTGCCGCAAGCTTATCGAGGTGCACGGCTGCGACGCGGAAGGCAAGGCCGAGGCGGTTCACTTTGACCAATCCCGAAATGGGTTCAGGCGGAGTTGACCCCAATCGCGTCCTCGATCCATTTCTTGCTCCGGTAATATTGGAATGAAACCGGGCAATCGGCGGCGGGCAGGGTTCCCGCGTCGAGAAAGGACTTCAACCGCTTCAGCACGTCCACCGTGATCAGCGGCAGGTCGAGCCCGGCGATGTCGTCAAGTGTCAACCAGGACAAGGTCAGCAATTCGCCACCGCCGTCGTGGTAGGGGGCATCGATGTTGCTCAAGCCCTCCGCATCGGCCACGAAGAAACGTGAATCGAAGCGCCTGGTGCGGCCGGGCGGGGTGATGGCGCGCATGAAGAAGGTGAGGCCGGAGAGATCGGGGGCGTCTTCGAGGGTCTTCCGCCCGAAGAGCAGGCCCGCCTCTTCCCAGGTCTCGCGCACGGCGGCGTGGGCGAGACCCCGGGCGCGCGACGCGCTTGGCCTTCCACGCATGCGGTTCATCAGCTTGGCAAGGGTGGCGGGATCGAGATCGCGGGCTGGTTTCACGCGGCTGTCGGCGGCATCGAGGCGCCCGCCGGGAAACACATATTTGTTGGGCATGAAGGCATGGCCGCCGCTGCGCTGGCCCATCAGGATGCGCGGGCGTTCGGCATCGCGCCGGATCAGGATCAGGGTCGCCGAATCCTTTGGCCGGAGAGCGGCTTTATGCAGTTTCGACCCGGCGAATTCCGGATGATCGTAGGTCATTCCCCCTCACGCCGGGCGGCGTAATCGAAGCCATGCATGCGCAGCGCCCATTGTAAGCCAACGATGGCACCCTTGACGGCGGGCATCAAGGCGAAGCTCAGCGCCAGAATGACAACGGTCCACAGCACGAAATGCACTTCCAGCGGCGGATGCCAGAGCTTTTCCACAATCAGCACGGCGGGCACCACCAGATGTCCGACGATGAACAT
>JANPCA010000461.1:0-7362 GCA_031430715.1 Hyphomicrobiales bacterium
GACTACACCGCCTATTTCCAGCGCATCGCCAGGGACCGTTTGGGCCTGGTCATGGAACTCGAAGCGGACCGCATGCAGAACCTGGTGCTGACCGACGCGAATGTTCTGCCGGAACTGAAAGTGGTGCAGGAGGAGCGCCGCGAGCGTATCGAGAACGATCCCTCGGGTCTGCTGGCCGAGCAGCTCGATGCCGCCCTTTATACGGCGCACCCCTATGGCAAACCGGTGATCGGCTGGATGACCGAAGTGGCCCGCCTGACCAGGCAGGACGCCCTGGATTTCTATGCCGCCCATTATGAGCCTGCCAACGCCATCCTGATCGTGGCGGGCGATACCACGGCGGCGGAAGTCGAAACGCTTGCCCGCCGGTATTACGGCCCCCTTCAGAACCGCCGGAAAATCGAGGACCGTCAGCGTACGGAGGAACCCGCCGCGGTGGCCGAGCGCCGCCTGGTCATGCGCGATGCCCGTGTCGGCAGCCCCGTCTGGCAGCGCAAATACCTGACCCCCGCGGCCAGGCAGCAGACGCGGCGCCAGGATCTGGCGCTGTCGCTTCTCGCCGAGGTTCTGGGTGGCGGCAGCCAGAGCAGGCTCTATCGCCGTCTGACGCTTGAACTGAAGCTCAGCGCCTATGCCGGGGCCTGGTATTCGGCCGACGCGCTTGATTCCGGAACCTTCGGCGTCTACGCCGCGCCAAATCCCGGCATCGATATCGCCGCCGTCGAAAAGGCCATCGATGCCGTGCTGAAAGACTTGACCGAGAAGGGCATCACCCAGGATGAACTCGATGTGACGCGCGACCGCGCCATCGCCGAAGGAACCTACCTGCTTGATTCCCAGGAATCCCTGGTGCGCATCTTCGGCACGGCGCTGACCACGGGCCAGTCCGTCGACGGCATCATCAACTGGGAGCGCGACCTCTCGACCGTCACGGCGGACGATGTGGCGAAGGCGGCGCAAAGCGTGCTCGATCTCCGCGCCTCGGTCACCGGCGTGCTGCTCCCCGCCGATGGCTCATAAGTTGAGGACCCCCAAGCCATGAATTCTTTCCTGCGCATCGTCATTGCCCTCTGTGTCCTGGCGTTCTCAAGCGCTGCGGGTTTGGCCTTCTCGATCCAGGAGGTGACGAGCCCCGGCGGCATCAAGGCCTGGCTGGTCGAGGAAAAGACCATTCCCCTGATCGCCATGAATTTCTCGTTTCGCGGTGGCAGCGTCCGTGACCCGGAAGGCAAGGACGGCGTATCTGAATTTCTCACCGGCATGATGGACGAAGGTGCCGGCGATATCCTCTCCGCGGAGTTTCAGAAGCGCCGCGACGCGCTGGCCTTCCGCATGTCATTTGACTCAGGGAGGGATTATTTCGAAGGCTCGTTTCAAACCCTCTCCCGCGCCAGCGCCCAGTCGTTCGGCCTGCTGCGGCTGGCCCTGACCGAGCCGCGTTTTGACGCGGAACCGCTCGAACGCGTGCGCCAGCAATTCCTGCTGAACGTCAAGGACAAGGATGACGACCCGCAGAAACTGGCCTTTTCCGCCTGGATGGACATGGCGCTGCCGGGAGATCCCTATGCCCGCGATGGCGGCGGCACGGCGCAGTCGATCGCCGCGATCACCAGTGCCGACCTTGGCGGCGCACACCAGCGGATTTTCACCCGCGGCACGCTGCAGGTGGCCGTGGTCGGCGATATCAGCGCCGTGGAACTGGGGCCCTTGCTCGACAGGATTTTCGGCGGTCTGCCGCTCAAGTCCGATCTTCCCGCCCTTGCCCCCGCCAATCTGATTGAGCAGCCCCAGCAGAAGATCATTGCCCGCGATATTCCGCAGAGCGTCATCATCTTTGGCCATGAAGGCCCAGCGCGCAACGATCCCGATTTCATCCCGGCCTATGTCATGTCGGAAATCCTGGGGGGCGGCGGCTTCAGTTCGAGGCTGACGGACGAGATCCGTGAAAAGCGCGGCCTCACCTACGGGGTGGGCTTCGGCCTCTCGCCCATGGACCGCGCCGGGCTTTACGTGGGCTCCCTGCAGACCAGGAACGCCAATGCCGGCGAGGCCCTCAACTTGGTGCGCCAGGTGATGGCCCGCATGGCGGAGGAGGGGCCGACGCAAGCCGAACTCGACGAGGCCAAGACCTTTCTCACTGGTTCCTATGCGCTGCGCTTTTCCTCGAACGGCGCCATCGCCAATCAGCTTCTGGGCCTGCAACAACAGCAATTGGGCATCGGCTATGTCACCCGCCGCAATGGCTTGATCGAGGCCCTGACTCTGGACCAGGTGAAGGCTCAAGCCAGGAGGCTGCTGCATCCAGAGCGCTTGATTGTCTCCATCGTGGGCAAACCCGAAGGGTTGAACTAGCGGCACCACGCTTGCCGCCCTATAGTCGCACCCATGCGAATCCGCAGGCTTTCGGAAGGGATGGTGAACCGCATCGCGGCGGGCGAGGTGATCGAGCGCCCCGCCAGCGTGGTGAAGGAACTCGTCGAGAATGCCATCGATGCTGGGGCGCGCCAGATCGATGTGGCCTTCCGGGGCGGCGGCAAGAGCCTGATCCGGGTGAGCGATGACGGCAGCGGCATGGAGCCGGACGATCTGGCACTCGCCATTGAACGCCACGCCACATCGAAATTGGCCGATGACGATCTGGTCGATATCTGCTTCCTGGGCTTTCGCGGCGAAGCCCTGCCGTCGATTGGCGCGGTGAGCCGTCTGTCGATTGCCTCGCGGCCGCGCGGCGGCGGTGTGGCCCATGCCATAGCGGTCGAAGGCGGGCGCTGTTCCGAAGCCCGGCCCGCCGCCCTGTCGCGCGGCACCGAGATCGAGGTGCGTGACCTGTTCTTTGCCACCCCGGCCCGCCTCAAGTTCCTGAAAACCGACCGCACCGAAACGGCGGAGGCGGCGGAAGTGGTCCGCCGCCTGGCGTTGGCCCATCCGCATTTGGGATTCACGTTCGTTACGGAGGAACGGCGGCTGGTCGATGTGCCCGCCGGTGAAAGTGAAGCGGACCGCGTGCGGCGCGTGCTGGGCGCTGACTTCATTGCCAATGCCGTGCCCTTCGAAATGGCGCGCGAAGATGTCCTGGCGCGGGGCTTTGCCGGTCTTCCCACCTGGTCCAGGGCCCAGAGCGCCATGCAATACACGTTCGTCAATGGCCGCGGCGTCCGCGACAAGCTGCTGGCCGGCGCCATCCGTGGCGCCTATGCCGACTTGATGCCGGCCGGCCGTTTTCCGGCCATCGTGGTCTTCCTCACCTGTCCGCCGGACCGTGTCGATGTGAATGTTCATCCACCAAGGCCGAGGTGCGCTTCCGCGATGGCGGGTTGGTGCGCGGCCTCATCGTCAGTGCCATCCGCGCCGCCCTGGGGCGGAATAGCCAGACGTCTGATGCGGACCTGTCGCGCCAGACTGTGGCCAGCTTCCGGCCGATGCCGTTCGCGCACAGTCCCGGCATGGCGGAGGCTCAAGCCGCCTTTGCCATGGACATGCCGCCGGCATCGCCCAGCGCAGCGCAAGATGATCCGTTGACGGATTATCCGCTTGGGGCTGCGCGGGCCCAGCTGCATGACAATTACATCGTGTCGCAGACCGTCCAGGGCTTCATCCTCGTCGACCAGCACGCAGCCCATGAGCGC
This sequence comes from Hyphomicrobiales bacterium, assembly GCA_031430715.1. Classification (GTDB taxonomy): domain Bacteria; phylum Pseudomonadota; class Alphaproteobacteria; order Rhizobiales; family Aestuariivirgaceae; genus Aestuariivirga. The sequence goes on from JANPCA010000461.1 coordinate 3,627, forward strand.
CTGGTCTATGAGCGCCTGAAGCGCGAACGTGCCGCATTGGGCATTGCCACCCAGCCGCTGCTGGTTCCGCAAGTGGTCGATCTCGATCCCGTCCTGGTGGAGCGCCTGGCCGCGGCGGCAGGCCTCCTCGCCATGTCGGGGCTGGTGCTTGAGGGTTTCGGCGACGGTGCCGTCATCATCCGCGAAGTTCCTTCAGCACTTGGGCAAGGCGATGTTGCGGGCATCGTCCGCGATCTCGCCGATGAACTGGCGGAACTGGGTGCTGCCACCACGGTGGAGCAGCGCGTCAACCATGTTCTGGCCACCATGGCCTGCCACCGCTCGGTGCGCTCGGGGCGCAAGCTCCGCCCCGAGGAAATGAACGCGCTCTTACGCGAAATGGAGGCCACACCCAATTCCGGCCAATGCAACCACGGCCGCCCGACCTTCATCGAACTCAAATTGGCCGATATCGAGAGACTGTTCGGACGGCGTTAAACTTCGCTAACCTTATACCGCGACTTCGCCAGCCATTGCGGATCGATCTCGACGCCCCAGCCCGGCGCGTCAGTCACCGTGGCCCTGCCGTCCTCGATCGCGTAAGGGTCGCCGAGAAACAGCCCCTCCTGCCATGGATAATAATCGAGACCTTCAATCGAGAACTCCAGATATTTTCCGGCATTGGGAATGGCCCGCAGCAGATGCATCGTGCACATGGTAACCAGCGACAGATTGGCGGCGTGCGGGGTCACCGGCAGCCCCGCCGCCTCGGCCATCTTGCAGACTTGTAGCGTGCGGGTGAGGCCGCCCAAATACATGATGTCGGGCTGCACCACATCGACGGCGCCCATGCCGATCATCGTTTCCCAGGCGGTGAATTCGCAGTCCTGTTCGCCGCCCGTTACGTCGAGAGACAGAGCATCCGCGACTTCCTTGGTCTGCGCGAATTCCCAATAGGGGCAGGGTTCCTCGAAATGGCTTATGCCCTCGGCCTCCAGCATACGGCCCACCGCGATGGCGCGCTGCGGCGAATAGCAGGAATTGGCATCGACCAGCTTGGCAACGCCGTCCCCTAAGGCCCGCGACACGATAGGCACGATGGCCTCGGTGCGGCCCGGCCACTCGTCCCGGTCACGCCCGCATTCGGCACCGACGCGCCATTTGAAGGCATCGAAACCCTTGTCGTCGCGCAGTTTGAGAAAGCGTTTGGCTTCATCCTCCGGCGTGATGTCGCGCTTCATCGATGACGCGTAGCAGCGCAGCTTGCCCGGTGATCCGCCAATGAGGGAGGCAACCGGCTTCCCCTCCACCTTGCCGCGCAAATCCCACAGGGCCGTATCGAGACCCGTGGTGGCGCGGCGCAAATAGGAACCGGGATATTTATGTTCGCGTTCGTTGATCTTCAGTAGCGTATCGGCGAAGTCGAGCGCGTCCGTGCCCAGCGCATGACGCGCCACCTGGCGGTGGAAGATGTCACAGGTGATATCGGCATTGTAGGTCGAAACCTGGCCCCAGCCCTGCTCGCCCGTATCGGCGGTGACCCGCACGAAGCCTACGAATTCGTTGCAGAAGGTTTCCAGCTTGCGGATTTTCATTGCCGTTCTCAGGTTTAGATTTGGAGTCAAATATCAGCACCACCGGCACGATAGAAGCGGACTTGCGTGTCGCCGTAATCGCGCTGGTCGATGAGTATGAGGCTATCAGGATGAGGGATTTCCGCCTTGGCGGCCTCCTCCAGCACCACCACGGCGCCGGGGTTCAGCCACTTGCCGTTTAACAAAGACGTGAGAGCCTTGGCACCAAGCCCCTTGCCATAGGGCGGATCGGCAAACACCAGATCGAAACCGGGCTGCGGCGCGCACGGCCCCAAGTCCGTGGCATCGCGCCGCCAGATTTTGACGAGACCGACGACACCCAGCCCATCGGCATTCTGCCGGATCAGTCCGCGCGCCTCTGTACTGTCATCGACAAACTGGCAGAAGCGGGCGCCGCGCGAAATCGCTTCAAGGCCGAGCGCCCCCGTTCCGGCGAACAGATCGAGCACCCGCGCATCCTCCAACACAAAACCCTCGATGCCGTGGGCAAGAATGTTGAAAATCGACTCGCGCACCCGGTCGGACGTCGGCCGCGTCGCCAGGCCCGCCGGTGCCGCGATGTTACGGCCCTTGAATTTTCCGCCGACGATCCGCATGGCTGTCCTTGAAGAATTTTTCGCCGATCTGGGCTTTCATGATCTTGGCCGGAACCTCCTCGATCATGCCGCGGGCCAACTCGCCCAGTTCGAATGGTCCGAACGACGTGCGGATCAGCCGGTTGACCTGGAGTCCCAGATATTCGCAAATCTTCTTCACTTCGCGGTTCTTGCCCTCGCGGATGGCGATGGTGAGCCACTGGTTATCGCCCTTGCCCTGGTCGAGGCTGGCCTCGACCGGCCCATATTTCACGCCGTCGATCTCGACCCCCTTGGCGACCTTCGTCAGTGCCGCGTCATCCACCCGGCCATAGGCCCGGACCCGGTAATGCCTGACCCAGCCGGTGGCGGGCAATTCCAGGAAGCGCGCCAACTCGCCATCGTTGGTCAGCAGCAACAAGCCCTCGGTGTTGATGTCGAGACGTCCGATCGACACCACCCGCGGCAATTGCTCGCGGAGTTTTTCGAAGATGGTCGGGCGGCCCTCCGGATCGTGATTGCTGACGACGAGGCCCGCCGGCTTGTGATATCGCCACAGCCGCGTCTCTTCCTTCTGCGGCAGGGGCTTGCCGTCCACCACAATGACATCGCGCCCCGTCACGTTGACGGCGGCACTGGCGAGCCTGGCGCCATTGAGCTTGACCCGCCCCTCTTCGATCAGCCGCTCGGCATCGCGCCTCGAGCAGATGCCGGCCCTCGCGATGACCTTGGCGATCCTTTCGCCCTCGAAGACGCTCATCTTGACCAATCAACCATGATCGCCTCATGTGGCACGATGCGGATGAAACTGCCAGAGGCAATGCTGCTCGCCTTCCACGAAGCCGAGGCCGCCGCGGCGCGCGGCGAAGTGCCGGTGGGGGCGGCCATTGTCGACCGCAAAGGTTCCGTGCTGGCCAGTGCCGGCAACCGCACCCTCGAATTGAAGGACCCGACCGCCCATGCCGAAATGCTGGCCATCCGGGCTGCGGCGAAACTGTTGGGTACCGAGCGCCTCGGCGATTGCGATCTCCATGTAACGCTCGAACCCTGCGCCATGTGCGCCGGCGCCATTTCTCTTGCCCGCATCCGCAGGCTTTATTTCGCGGCTTCCGACGAGAAGATGGGAGCGGTCGAACACGGCGCGCGGTTTTTCTCGCAAGCCACCTGCCACCACCGGCCCGATGTCTATGGCGGCATCGGCGAGGAACGCGCGAAGATTCTCTTGCGCGAGTTCTTCACCGCGAGGCGGTGAGTCATTTACTTCTCTTTCCCTGGTGGGGAGGGTTATGCATTTTCCCCCTCTCCACCGCGCCAGCGGGGGAGAGGGCAGGGTGAGGGGGCGGTTGCGTAGGGTTCAGTTCTCAGAAGTTTCGCTCGGCTGCGCCACCCCCTCACCCCAACCCTCTCCCCCACATGCGTGGGGGAGAGGGGGTGCATACGCGATAGCCCTCCCCACGAGGGGGAAGTGGAACTGCGAGAACCAGCGAGCGTAACGGATTCTAACCCAACTCCCTCATGCGCAAGTCCAATTCCCGCTTCAGCGCGTCTTTGGCTGGTTGGGCAGCCTTGAACATTTCCTTGAGTTTG
>JANPCA010000462.1:0-8572 GCA_031430715.1 Hyphomicrobiales bacterium
GTATAGCAGATTGCGCTTGGCGCTTTCGAGCTTGGCCCAGCGGTCCCGGTTTTCGCCGGCAGACTGATTGGGGATCATTACCGTTTGACGGCAACTGCGGCAAATATTCGAGTCCGTATCGGACAGCAGCCAGTTGCAGCCGATTGGCGCACGGTTGGCGCAGGGACTGCAACGCTGCCCGCCATCCTGCCATGCTGCGGCATTGGCTGGAACAGTAAGCATGTGCCCGGCCCACGGCGCATAGCCCAACAGGTTGCCGCAGGCGATGCAGGCCGTATTGTCAAAGTGGACTTCGCCGCCGCAGGCCGGACAGGAAAAACGCTGCATGTTCGAATTGCCCTCACCGGCCTCAACATAAAGCGCCTGGCCGCCCGCCGGCAACGCGCCGGATAGCGCATTGTTCCTCGCATCGCACTCGGCACATGCTTCCGCTTTGCACATTGAGCGGTTAGACGCTAGCCTGCGGCGTGAAATCAATCCTGAGCGCTTCACAAAGCCGATGCAACGCCAAACCAAAAAACCAAAATCGAGGCGCCCGGCACAGCCGGTCAAGCGCGCCGGCCAGTCGGATGAACGCGTCCACCGCGATCTCTACGCGGCAATCATCAATCACCGCATTTCGCCGGGAACGCCGCTCCAGGAAGCTGCCCTTGCCAAGGCCTTCGGAGTCAGCCGCACGGTGATCCGCAAGGCGTTGCAGCGCCTGTCACACGAGCGCCTGGTGGAACTCATCCCCAACAAGGGCGCTTCGGTCGCCAAGCCCACAGCGGACGAGGCGCGGCAGGTCTTCGAGACCAGGCGGGCCGTCGAGCGAATCCTCGTCGAGCGGGTGATTCACACCGCATCCGACGCCGCCGTGGCGGGCCTCATCAACACGGCGAAATCGGAACAGCTGGCCTATGAGCGCGGCAGCAAACAACTGAGGTTGAAACTGTCCGGAGATTTCCACCGCCAGTTGGCGCAGATGGGCGGCAACCCCGTGCTCACAGATTTTCTGACCGAACTCGTGTCGCGCACCTCGCTCATCATCGCGCTTTACGAATCCCCCGGCGCCGTGCCGTGCTCGCATGGCGAGCATCTTGAGATCGCCAATGCCATCAAACGCCGCGATGCGGCCAAGGCGGTGCAGTATATGGATCATCATCTGCAGCACATCGAAGCGCAGATCGAACTTACCGACGGGTTCGAACCCGCCGACTTCAAGACATTGTTCAAGCCGGCAAATCAATAGGCCGAACCATTGCCGCGCTGTTGTGGCGCATAAGCGGCGAGGGAGCCCTTGTAGGCCTTGTGCAGGGGATAGGCGAGATCGCCGCGTTTGCTGGTCGACAGGCCCAACCCCACCAGCGCCTCGGCGAATTTCACGGCGGCGGCCACGCCATCGACGATGGGCACGCCCAGCCGCTCGGCGAGATAGCGGTTGAGGTCGGCCATTCCCGCGCAACCCAGAACGATCGCCCCCGCCTTGTCTTCGCGTATGGCCTTCTCGCATTCCGAAAGGATAAGGGCGCGGGCGTTGGAGCCCGGTTTTTCCAGTTCGAGAACCGGAATATCGGTGGCCCGCACACGCCGGCAATGATGCTCCATCCCGTAGTTGCGGACCAGATGCTCGGCGATCACCCGGGTGCGTTCAAGGGTCGTGACAATGGAAAATCCAGTCGAGATAAAACTTGCGGCATGCATGGCGGCCTCGGCGATGCCGATGACGGGGCCCCTGGCGATTTCCCGGGCGGCCAGAAGTCCGGGGTCACCGAAACAGGCGATCACATAGGCGTCGGCATCGGGGTCATCGTTGATGGCATCGACGAGGCCCACGATGCTCATGGCCTCGTCATAGTGCCCCTCGATCGAAACCGCGCCTGAGCCCGATGTCGCGGCGGCGATCTCGGTACCTGGAGCGGCGACGGCGCGGGCGGCGGCGGCGATGGCCGCCGTCATGGTTTCCGTCGTGTTCGGATTGATGACCTTGATTCTCATCGCATTCCTGCCGTCCCAAATCGCGCGGCGCGGCCAAGCATTGAGCAGCCTGCCCAACTCACTGGCGAAGTGTATACACTGCGGTTTTTTTCATTGCATGTTTTGCTATTCGAGTCCAACGTGATTTGCGATCCAGCCCAGGGACGGAGACCGCGGCAACGCGGCGGGGCTGGCGAAGCGATGGGATGAACGCGATGCTCAACAGGAGGAACCAATGCCGTATTCAATGACCATGACCCGCCGCGCGCTGATAGGTGCTGCCAGTGCGTTTGCCTTGCTTGCGGGCGCGGCCCCGGCCGTCGCGGCGGATGCCACGCTCAAGATTGGCTTCGTCGGCGTCACCAGCGGACCGGCCGCCGCGTGGGGCACGTCCAACGTGCGCTCGATGCAGACGCTCGCCGCCTGGTACAATGAAACCGGCGGCGTCAAGATCGGCGACAAGACTTATGACCTCGAAATCGTCACGTTCGATGACCAGAAGGATCCGAAGCGCGCCGTCGAAGGCATGGAAAAGATGGCCCAGGAAGGCATCCACTATGTGGTTGGCCCCAATGTCGATGACGGTGCCGCGGCGGTGCGCCCGGTCGCTGAAAAGAACAACATCATCTATTTCCCCTATGCCTTCCCGAAGGAGCTCTATACCGCTCCGGCCTCCAACGCCATTCTCGGCATGATCGCCAATTATCAGTCCGGCCCGGCGATCTATAAGTACCTGATGGAAAACAAGGGCGTCAAGAAAGTGGCTTTCGTCGCGGCCAATGAGTCCGATCCCCTGAGCCAGCGCGATGGCGGCGTTGCCGCGGCCAAGGCCCTGGGCCTCGAGGTGGTGGCGGACAAGGACACTTATCAGAACGACACGCGCGACTTCACGCCGGTGCTGACGCCGATCATCGCGCTCAAGCCCGATCTGCTGGTCCTGTCGGGTGTGGCGCCCGCCAATGCGCCGCTGCTCATCCGCTCGGCCCGCGAACTTGGTTATGAAGGCCTGATCTCGACGGAAACCGCCCAGGACGCCAAGGTGCTGGCCGAAGGTGCGGGAGAACTCGCCAATGGATTCATTTCGGTTGGCGGCGCCTCGACGCCGGAAATCGCTACCGACCGCATGAAGGAATTCGTCGAGCGCTACACCAAGATGTTCGGCGAATACAACGACGAGTCCAACACCAAAGTCTATGCGCTCGACTACATCCTCGAGACCATGAAGGCCAACCCGGCGGCCATCGACAATGTCGACGAGTTCAAGAAGACCATCGACACGTTCTCGGCGGCCAACCCCTATCTCAAGGGCGATGCCAAGTTGAGCTATGTCGGCTCGACGTCATTTGGCCAGAAGCGTCAGGTGGCGGTGCCGATGGTGGTCAACGAGTACATGGACGGTGCCTTCAAGACGCTGTTCGTCGGCACGGTTGACTAATCCCCGCTGAGATCGCAACGATACGGGGACCTGGTGCCACGCCGGGCCCCGGCTTTCTTTCCAGGGGACACGTGCCAGGGCGATGGAACAGGTAATCGCGAACGGACTTTATCTCGGCGCGCAATATGCGCTGATTGCGCTCGGGCTGACGCTGATCTTCGGCCTCATGAACGTGTTGAACTTCGCGCATGGCCAGATGTATGTGCTGGGCGGCTTCATCACCTACACCATCTATGGCCAGCTGGGCCTGCCTTTCGTGGTCGCGGTCATCGCCTCGGGCGTGACGCTGGCGGTGATCGGCGGTCTAATGGAGCGCTTCCTGTTCCGTACCGTGATCAGGCGCAGCCACCGCGAGGAAAGCACCATGCTGCTGGCCGCCGCCACCGCATTCTTCTTCGATGCCGTCATCCTGCTGGTGTTCGGCGAGAAGCAGCGTGGCGTGCCGAAGATCGTCAAGGGCGTGTTCAACGATTTCGGCATCATCCTGCCCTATGACCGCATTCTCGTCGCGTTGCTCGCGGCAATCTTCATCGCCTCCTTCATTCTCTTTATGAAATATTCCAAGCCCGGCCGCGCCATGCGGGCCCTGGCGCAAGACCGGGTCGCGGCGCAATTGATGGGGGTCGAGGTCGATCGCTATACGATGATCGGCTTTGCCATGGGCGCCATGCTGGCCGGCGTCGTGGGCGGCTTGCTGTGCACCATCACCGGCATCAATGCCGGCATCGGCGGCCCGATTTCGATCAAGGCCTTCATGATGATCATGATCGGCGGCGCAGGCGTCGTGGGCGGTGCCATCGCCGGAGGTTTCATCCTCGGCATGATGGAATCGGTAGGCCTCACGGTCCTGCGCGAATATGGCGATGTTACTTATCTGGTGATTTTCGCGGCGCTCATGGTCTTCCTTTCGATCAGGCCCAACGGCCTGATGGGCAAGCCGTGGGGATGATGGGATCATGAGTAACACCCGGAGACTCATCGGCCTCGCTACCTTCCTCGCCGTGGTTTTCATCGCCATACCAGCGCTGATCGGCGTCACGGGCCGCAAGGATCTCTATTATACGCTGACCTCGGTGGCGCTCTTGTCGATCGCCAGCGCCGGGGTCTGGCTGACCTTCTTCATCGGGCGCATCAACATCGGCCAGGGCGCCTATGCGCTGATGGGCGGCTATGTCTCCGCCATCCTGGTGATGACTTATGGCGTCTCGTTCTGGTGGACGCTGCCGGCGGCGGGCCTGTTCTGCGCCGGCGCCAGCATCCTCATCGGCGTGCCGATCCTCCGGCTGCGCGGCGTCTATTTTGCCATGGTCACGCTGGTGCTGACGGAAGTGACGCGGCTTCTGGCGCTGGCCTTGCCCGTCACCAGCGGCGCCAAGGGCATCACCAGCATTCCGCTGCCCGGCGGCATCAGCCTGTTCGGCTTGAGCCTCGTGCCGGACTTCGCCACCATGGAAAATCCGCGCATCGCATTCTACTATCTGTCCGCCGTGCTGATGACATTGTGTTTCGCGGGACTGTACCGGCTGGTCAATTCGCGCATCGGCCACATCTGCATGTCGCTGCAGCAGAACGAGGAATTGGCCTCCTCCATGGGCATCAACATCGCCTATCTGCGGGTTGTCGCCTATGCGATCTCGAGCTTCATGGGCGGCATCTGCGGCGCTGTCTTCGTCGCCGCCACGCAGTCGGTCTATCCGTCGAGCTTCACGGTCACCGATTCGGTCAACTTCATGCTCAACTGCTTCCTTGGCGGGCTTGGTTATGTTTTTGGGCCCATGCTTGGCACGCTGGTCCTGTATTTCGGCTGGAACCTGCTGTTCGAGACCGGCCGCTTCCAGCTTCTCATCTATTCGAGCTTGATGATCGTGCTCATGCTGGTGCTGCCCAATGGCCTTCTCAGCCTCCGCTCACTGGGCAGGAAGGGCTGACGCATGACGCATATTCTGGAAGTCAAAGGTGTGACCAAGCGCTTCGGCGGTTTGACGGCGGTGAACGCGGTCAGCTTCGGCGTGAAGGACGGCGAGATTCTGTCGGTCATCGGCCCCAACGGGGCTGGCAAGTCAACGCTGTTCAAGCTTATCTCCTCCTTCCTCAAGCCCACGGCGGGTGAAGTGCTGTTCAAGGGCGGGCGCATTTCGAATCTTGCTCCTCACATCGCGGCGCGGCGCGGCGTGGTGCGCACCTTCCAGGAGACCACGATTTTCCGCAACATGACAGTGCGCGACAATGTCATCATCGCGCATCACCTGCGCTCGAAGGCCACGCTGCTTGGTTTCTTCCTCGGCACGGGCCAGGCAAGACTCGATGAACAGAACTTCGGCAAGTCGGCCGATGAAATCCTGGACTTCCTCGGCCTCGGCGCCATCGCAACGGAGATGGCCAAGAACCTGCCACACGGCCATTTGCGGGCGCTGGGCATCGCCATCGGGCTTGCCACCGATCCGAAAATCCTATTGCTCGATGAGCCCTTCGCCGGCATGAATCACGACGAGACGATGAAGGCCGTGGCCATGGTGCGCAAGCTGCGCGAGCGCGGCCTCACGGTCCTGCTGGTCGAGCACGACATGCCGGCGGTGATGAAAATCTCCGACCGCATCGTGGTCTTGAATTTCGGCGAGAAAATCGCAGAAGGCACGCCAACGGAAATACAGAGCAACGCCCGTGTCATCGAGGCCTATCTCGGCGTTGAAGACGAAGCGATCGGACTCTGAGCATGACCCAGATCCTCGCATTCTCGAATGTCGAACTCTACTACGATCACGTCTACGCGCTGAAGAACGTCTCACTCAACGTGAACGAGGGCGAGACCGTGGCGCTGATCGGCGCCAATGGCGCGGGCAAGTCGTCGATCCTCAGGGCCATCACCGGCCTGCGCAAGATCAAGTCGGGTGAAATCCATTATCAAGGCCAGCGCATCGACGGCAAGAATCCGGCGGAGCTGGTGCGCTTGGGGATCGCCATGGTGCCGGAAGGACGGCGGGTCTTTCCTTACATGACCGTGAAAGACAATTTGCTGATGGGCGCATTCACGCGCGGCGACAAGGTCGGCATCGCCCGTTCGCTCGACATGGTCCTCACGCGCTTTCCCCGCCTGAAGGAGCGCTATGCGCAGGCGGCGGGCACCATGAGCGGCGGCGAGCAGCAGATGATGGTGATCGGCCGGGCGCTGATGGCCAGCCCCAAGCTGCTGCTGCTCGATGAGCCCTCGCTTGGCGTGGCGCCGAAGCTGGTTCAGGATATTGCCCGCTCCATCGTCGCCATCAACCGTGACGAAAAGGTGAGCGTGCTGCTGGTCGAACAGAACTCGCGCATGGCCTTGCGCATCTCGCAGCGCGCCTATGCGCTGACCACGGGAACGGTGGCACTTTCGGGCAACTCCGCCGACCTCCTGAAGGACGACCGCGTGCGGTCGCTTTATCTTGGCGGCGAATTGTAAGTTCGTTTTTCACAGCTTGATGGAGGAATCGCTTTCCGCCGAGCGCACCGCCGCGTCGACCACTCTCTGAATCTCGAATGCTTCGCGGAAATCCGGGCCTTGTTTGGGTTTGCCCGCCACGGCGGCGATGAATTCGCCCATCTCGATGGTCTTCAACTCATTGAAACCAAGCTGGTGGCCGCCTGCCACGCAGAAGCTTCCATAGGGCGCGTGCTGGGGACCGGCCTCGATCTTGGCGAAGCCCGAAGTGCGCGAGTCGCCGCCCGCCTTGTAAAAATGCAGTTCGTTGAAACGCTCCTGACTGAAGACCAGGCTGCCCTTGCTGCCATTGATTTCGAAAGCGAGATTCATCTTGCGCCCCGTGGCGACCCAATTGGCCTCGATGGTGCCGCCGCAGCCGCGCTCGAACCTGACGATCATACGCGCGATGTCGTCGACCAGAACCGGCCTCCTTTCGCCCGCACCGGGTGCTACGGGCCGCGACTTGACGGCCGTGTCGAGCGTGGCGCTCACTTTGGCGATGGGCCCGAGCAGAAACCTGGCCATGCCGATGATGTGGCTGCCGAGGTCGGCGACGACACCGGGGCCGCCCACCGGATCGATGCGCCACGTATAGGGGCTTTCCGGATCATGCATGTAGTCCTCAGCATGAATGCCACGAAAGCCGGTGATCTCTCCCAGTTCACTTGACGCGATCATCTCGCGGGCCATCTTGATCAAGGGATTCTTGATGTAATTAAAACCGACCTGGGTGACGACGCCCTTGGCTTCCGCCGCCCGCATCATTTCTTCCGAGTCCCGCAAGGTGGGCGACAGGGGCTTTTCACAATGGACATGCTTGCCCGCCGCGATGGCGGCGAGCGCCATCTCCTTGTGCAAAGTATTGGGCGTGGTGATCGAGACGATATCGACGGCTGGATTGTTGACCAGTTCGCGCCAGTCGCCGGTCGATGTCTCGAAGCCATATTGCCGGGCGGCGGCGCTGGCCGAGGCGGCGTTCAAATCGGCAATCGCCACCAGCCGCGGCACGGGCAAATCCGGGAAGGCCGCCAGGGCGCCGCGATAGGCAAAGGCATGGGCCTTGCCCATGAAGCCCGTGCCGATGATGCCGATGCCGAGTGATTTCATGATCCCGACCTGTCCGTTAGTTGACCTAAACACCGACGCGCTGTTTGCTGCGCACATCGGCTTGATACTTGGCGGCCTCGCGCACGCTCTCGCGCTCGCTCACCTGGGGCACGCCCACATCCCACAACGCATCGCCCGGCGTCCAGACGAAGGCGTCCGAGACGATGGAGATGACGGTGGTGCGGCCGTTGGACTTGGCCCAGTCCATGGCCTGCTCCAGTTCGGAGAGGCTCTCGACCTTGCGGGCCAAAGCTCCCATGGATTCGGCGTGTTTCACGAAGTCGACACTGAAAGCCTGCTTGACTTTGCAGTCCTTGATAAGATTGTTGAAGCCCGGTGTGCCCTTGAAATTCTGCAGGCGGTTGATGACGCCATAACCGCCATTGTCGCAGACGACGATGATGATCTTGTGGCCGGTGAGCACTGTCGAATAGATGTCGGAGTTCATCAGCATGTAGCTGCCGTCGCCGACCATGACGATCACGTCGCGCGTGGGATCGGCCATGGCCGCGCCCCAGCCGCCGGCGATCTCGTAGCCCATGCAGGAGAAGCCGAATTCGAGGTCATAGGAGTTGGTGGACTTGACCCGCCAGTTCTTCATCGTTTCGCCGGGAAGG
>JANPCA010000463.1:0-16464 GCA_031430715.1 Hyphomicrobiales bacterium
GGAAACACCAAATCTGGCCGATATCTCTCAAAACGCGACGGCTCCGGCGCGTTGCATTCCGTCCGCGTTCTGGCCTCACCCCACCGCCCTAGACGATGATAAAATCGCTCGACGAGAGCAGCGGCAGGAGCCCCGTGAAACTGGCGATCAGCTGGCTGTTGGCCGAGCCGTCGATGCTGCCGTTGCTGTCGAAATAGAGATCGCCCGAGCTCTCGTCGAAGATGAAGCGGTCATCGGCATCGCCCGCGTCGCCGGTGTCGTTGACCACGAAGCTGGAGGCGCTGAGCGCCACGCCGGCCACGAGACCGCCGCCGAACTGGGCCGCCGAAATTTCCAGCGTGTCCTGGCCCGAGATGAAGCCGTCGATCGTGTCGCGCGACACGGTCTTGTCCGAGAGCACCATGACATCGGCGCCCGAGCCGCCCGTCAGCTTGTCGAGGCCCGCACCACCCGTCAGGCGGTCATCGCCGCTGCCGCCCGACAACACGTCCTTGCCGCCGCCGCCGCCGAGCCTATCGTTGCCGCCCCCGCCATTGAGCACATTGGCCAGAACGTCGCCCGTCAGCGTATCGCCGCCGGAGCCGCCGGTGAGGTTTTCGATGTTCGAGATCAGATCCTCGATCAGTCCGCCGATGCTGACCTGAACCGCCGTGGCGCCATTGAGCGCCACGCTGACCGCCGCGGCAAGAGCGCTGTAATCGGCGGTATCGATGCCGTCGCCGCCATCCATGACATCGGCGCCCGCGCCGCCGATCAGGATGTCGCGGCCAGCACCGCCGTTCAGCGTGTCGTTCCCCGCTCCGCCGCTTAAGCTATCATTACCGTCGAGACCATTGATTACGTCGTCGCCCGCCGTGGGCAGGGGCTGGCCCGCCACCGTGTGCGTGGCATCGATCAGGTCATCGCCGCTGGTGCCGTTGATGGTGACGCCCACCACCTCGATCACCCGCACGGAGAGAACCTGGGTATCAATCAGAGTGCCGTCCGAAACCTGCACCGTCACCTTGTAGATATTGTTGCCGTCGGCATCGGTGGGCGTATCGAAGTCCGGGGCCGACACGAAACTCAAGACCCCCGTCGTGGCGTTGATCGTGAATTTCGCGGCATCGGCCCCGCCGCTGATCGAGAAGGTCTTGAGGGCTCCGGCATCGGGATCGGACGCGGTGACAATGGTCACCGCCGTGCTGTTTTCGGAGACATTCACTGTGGCCGCCGCATCGCCGCCGTTCGAGGTGATGACGGGCGCCTCGTTGACATTGGTCACCGTCACCGCGATGGCCTGGGTGTCGGTCAATGTGCCGTCCGAGACCTGCACCGTGACGTTGTAGACATTGTTGGCGCCCACATCGGCCTTGTTCTCGAAGTCCGGCGCGGCCACGAAGGTCAGGACACCCGTCGCGGCGTTGATGATGAACTTCGCCGCATCGGCCCCGCCGGTGATCGAGAATATCTTGGCGGCCGCAGCATCGGGATCCTTCGACGTGACCTTGGCCACCGCCGTGCTGTTCTCGGCAATATTTATGGCCGCCGTGGCGCCGCCGCCATTGGACGTGATGACCGGGCCTTCATTGACGTTGGTCACATTCACGGTGATGGTCTGGATATCGGTCAGTTCGCCGTCCGAAACCTCGACCCTGACCTTGAAGACATTGGTGCCGCCCGCGCTGGTGGGATTTTCGAAATTCGGCGCCGTCAGGAAGGTGAGAGCGCCCGTCACGGCATCGATTGTGAACTTGGCCGCGTCGGCGCCGCCGAGGATCGAGAAGGTCAGGGTATCGCCCAGATCGGGGTCGTCCGCCGTCACCGTCGTCACCGCCTTGGTTTTCTCGGCAACGCTCACCGCCGCGTTGGCGCCACCGTCGTTCGAGGTGATGGCTGGCGCTTCGTTGACATCGGTCACCGTGACCGCGATGGCCTGGGTATCGGTCAGCGTGCCGTCGGAAGCCTGCACCGTGACGTCATAGATGTTGTTAGCACCCGCATCGCCCGGGACATCGAAGTCCGGCGCCGCAATGAAGGTCAGAACGCCCGTCGTCGAATTGATCGAGAACTTGGCCGAATCCGCGCCCCCGACGATCGAGTAGACCAGCGCCGGACTGGGATCGATATCGGTGGCCGTCACCGTCGTCACTGCCGTTGCGTTCTCGGCGACACTCACTGCCGCGTTGGCGCCGCCACCATTCGAAGTGATCAGCGGAATGCCAACATTGGTGACCGTCACCGCGATGGCCTGGGTGTCGGTCAGCGTGCCGTCGGACGCCTGCACCGTTACGTCATAGATGTTGTTGCCGCCCGCATCGGTAGGAGACTCGAAGTTCGGCGCCGCGACGAAGGTCAAGACACCCGTCGTGGAATTGATCGAGAACTTCGCGGAATCCACCCCGCCGATGATCGAGTAGACCAGCGCTGGGCTGGGATCGATATCGGTGGCCACAACAGTGGTGACCGCCGTGCTGTTTTCAGCAACACTGACCGAGGCCGTGGCACCGCCGCCATTCGATGTGATGATCGGCACGCCGACATTGGTCACCGTCACCGCAATAGACTGGGTATCGGTCGCGGTGCCGTCGGAGGCCTGCACCGTTACGTCATAGACGTTATTGGCGCCCGAATCGGTGGGCGACTCGAAGTTCGGCGCCGCGATGAAGGTTAGAACGCCCGTCGCGGAATTGATCGAGAACTTCGCGGAATCCGCCCCGCCGATGATTGAATAGACCAGCGCCGGGCTCGGATCGATGTCCGTCGCCACCACCGTCGTCACCGCCGTGCTGTTTTCAGCGACACTGACCGAGGCCGTGGCACCGCCGCCATTCGATGTGATCACCGGCACACCGACATTGGTCACCGTCACCGCGATGGCCTGGGTATCGGTCGCGGTGCCATCGGATGCTTGCACCGTCACGTCATAGACATTGTTGCCACCCGCATCGGTGGGCGACTCGAAGTTCGGCGCCGCGACGAAGGTCAGAACGCCCGTCGCGGAATTGATCGAGATCTTGGCGGCGTCCGCCCCGCCGATGATCGAATAGGAAACCGCCGGGTCTGGATCGCTGTCGGTGGCAACCACCGTGGTCACCGCTGCACTGTTCTCGGCAACATTCACCGCCGCCGTGGCGCCGCCGCCATTCGAGACAATGCTCAATAAGCCGATGTTGGTCACCGTCACCGCGATGGCCTGGGTATCGGTCGCGGTGCCATCGGATGCTTGCACCGTCACGTCATAGACATTGTTGCCACCCGCATCGGTGGGCGACTCGAAGTTCGGTGCCGCGACGAAGGTCAGAACGCCCGTCGTGGAATTGATGGAGAACTTCGCAGAATCCGTGCCGCCGATGATCGAATAGGTCAAAACGTCACCGGCATCCGCATCCGTCGCGGTCACGGTCGTTACCGCCGTGCCGTTTTCGGCAACACTCACGCCCGCCGTGTCGCCGCCGCCATTCGAGGTGATGACGGGAGGATTCACGTCAATGCCATCGGTCACCGTCACGGCGATGGTCTGGGTGTCGGCCAGCGTGCCGTCGAAGGCCTGCACCGTCACGTCATAGACATTGTTGCCGCCCACATCGCCCGGCAATTCGAAGTCCGGCGCCGCACTGAAGGTCAACACGCCGGTCGAGGCGTTGATGGAGAATTTCGCCGCATCCGCCCCGCCGATGATCGAATAGACCAGGGCCGGGTTGGGGTCGGTGTCGGTGGCGCTGACCGTCGTCACCGCGGTCGTGCCTTCAACCACATTGACCGCAGCCGCGGCGCCAGCGCCGTTGGTTGTGATCACCGGTATGCCGGTATTGGTCACCGTCACCGCGATGGCCTGGGTATCGGTCAGCGTGCCATCGGAAGCTTGCACCGTCACGTCATAGACATTGTTGCCGCCAACGTCCGTCGGCAACTCGAAGTTCGGTGGCGCGACAAAAGTTAGAACGCCCGTCGACGAATTGATGGAGAACTTGGCCGAATCCGCCCCGCCGATGATCGAATAGGAAACCGCTGGGTTCGGATCGATGTCGCTGGCCACCACAGTGGTCACTGCCGAGCTGTTCTCGGTGACACTCACCGAAGCCGTGGCGCCGCCGCCATTCGAGGTGATGATCGGCACGCCGACATTGGTCACCGTCACCGCGATGGCCTGGGTATCCGTCAGCGTCCCGTCGGACGCCTGCACCGTCACGTCATAGACATTGTTACCGCCCGCATCGGTGGGCGATTCATAGTTCGGCGCCGCGACGAAGGTTAGAACGCCCGTCGAGGAATTGATCGAGAACTTGGCCGAATCCGCGCCGCCGATGATCGAATAGACCAGCGCCGGGCTCGGATCGATGTCGGTGGCCACCACCGTCGTCACCGCCGTGCTGTTCTCGGCGACACTCACCGTCGTCGTGGCGCCGCCGCCATTCGAGGTGATGATCGGCACGCCGACATTGGTCACCGTCACAGCGATGGCCTGGGTATCGGTCGCGGTGCCCTCGGAAGCCTGCACGGTGACGTCATAGACATTGTTGCCGCCGGCATCGGTGGGTGACTCGAAGTTCGGAGCCGCGACGAAGGTTAGAACGCCCGTCGTCGCATTGATCGCGAACTTCGCGGAATCCGCGCCGCCGATGATCGAATAGGAAACCGCCGGGCTCGGATCGATATCGGTGGCCACGACAGTGGTCACCGCCGTGCTGTTTTCAGCAATACTGACCGAGGCCGTTGCACCGCCGCCATTCGAGGTGATGAGCGGCACGCCGATATTGGTCACCGTCACGGCGATGGTTTGCGAATCAAAGCCGCCCTGGCCATCGGAAACTTGCACCGTCACGTCATAGATATTGTTGGCACCGGCATCGGTTGGCGCTTCGAAATCGGGCGCCGCGACGAAAGTCAGAACGCCCGTCGTCGCGTTGATGGCAAACTTGGCTCCATCGGCGCCGCCGATGATCGAATAGCCAAAAACCGCCCCGGCATCCACGTCGGTCGCCGTCACCGTCGTCACCGCCGTACCGTTTTCGGCGACACTCGCCGATGCCGTGGCGCCGCCGCCATTCGACGTGATGACGGGGTCGTTATTCGTGTCGTCGCCGGGGATATCGGTCACCGTCACCGCGATAGCCTGGGTATCGGTCAGCGTGCCATCGGAGACCTGCACGGTCACGTCGTAAACATTGTTGCCGCCCGCGTCGGTCGGCGCCTCGAAATCGGGCGCCGTAATGAAGGTTAGATCGCCCGTCGCGGTGTTGATCGAGAACAGCGCCATATCGGCGCCGCCGGCGATCGAGAAGGTCCTTGTGGCTCCCGTATCAACGTCCAGGGAAGCCACGGTCGTGACCACAATATTGTTCTCGGCCACATTCACCGCCGCCGTGGCGCCGCCGCCGTTGGAGGTGATGACCGGTGCGTCGTTGGCCCCGGTGATGGTGATGGTGAGTTGCGCCAGATCGGTGAGGCCTTTGCCGTCGAGGACGCGGTAGGTGAAAATGTCGGTGGCGATGGCGCCGCCCGCCAGGGCTTGGCTGTCGGCATCGTTATTGTCGAGGGCGTAGCTGTAGCTGCCGTCTGGGTTGATGGTGAGGGTTCCGAAGGTGCCGGTGACCTGGGTGGCGCCCGCCACCGTGGTCAGCGCCCCCCCGGCCAATTCCGTGCCGGTGCGGATGGCGTTCACCGCCTTGCTGTCGCCAAGCCCCGAATCGGGGTCGGTGTCGTTGCCCACCACGGTGCCGGAAGCCGATGGATCGCCCGGCGTTCCGTTCGCCGTGCCGCCCGCTTCGGTGACGGCATCGCCGCCATTGGCATCGTCCACGCCCACCGGCGCGTCGTTCAGAAGCTGTGCCGCCGTGAAGGTGCCGTTCGCGAAGGTGAAGGATTCGACATTGGTCACCGTGTCGGTGCCGTCCGGCGACGCCACGCGGTTGTCGGTGATGGTGAACGACGTCAGCGCCGATCCGGTGATCGTATAGTTGAGCCAGGAGCCGGTGAACACCGCCCGGTCGCCCGTGCCATCGCCGCCGTTGATGGTGTCGTTGCCGGCCCCGCCATCCAGCACGTCATTGGCGCCGCCGCCGAACAACGTATCGGTGCCGGCCCCGCCCGACAGCGTGTCGATGCCATCGTTGACGCGATTAGTGTTTTGATAGTCGCCGTCGAGCGTATCGTTGCCGTCGCCGCCCAGCAGCGTGTCGTCACCGTAATAGCCGACGAGGACATCGGTTCCTGCCCCGCCATCGAGCAGGTCGCTGCCGCTGCCGCCGCGCAACGTGTCATTGCCCGCCTCGCCAAACAGCCGGTTCGTGCCGGAATATCCATTGAGACGGTCGTTGCCGAGTCCGCCGAACAGGTCGTCGTCATTCACGGTGCCGTAGTTGTAGTCATTGACGACGGCCGTGCTGAAGACGAAATTCGAAGCCAAAAGCGTCAGCGGATCGGCAAGCCCCGTGAAGGTCGTGGTCTGGGCAAAACCGTTGCTCATGAAACTCAGCAGTGAGTTGGCGCCGCCATCGCTCAGCAGTTGCTGCACCGTGGCAAATTCGGAAATGCCAAGGCGGCTGACATCGATGCGGTCACCCGCCGCCAACGAGAAATCGGTCACCGTGTCGGACTGCGCCCCAGTCGCATTAAACCCAATATTTGGCGAACCCCGGTCATCGATGACAAAATTGTCGGCACCCAACCCGCCGGTCAGCGTGTCGTCGCCCAGGCCGCCACGCAGGGAGTCGTTGTCGGCCCCGCCGTCGAGGATGTCATTGGCGCCGCCGCCGAACAGCGTGTCGTTGCCTGCTTCCCCGTAGAGCGTATCGGCGCCATCATTCGTAAGCGAAGTTCCGGCAAAATCGCCATTCAGAACATCGTCGTCGGCGCCGCCGAACAGCGTGTCCCCGCCATAGCGCCCGCTCAGCGTGTCGTCGCCCGCATAGCCATAGATCGTATCGACTTCGCCGGAAGAATTCTGATCGCCATCGAGGACATTTGGGTCGCCGTCGCCGAGAATGAGGGCCATGGTCGCTTCTCCCGAAATGATGAACAATTAATGAAGTAATAACATTTCCGGAGAAAAATCAATAGAATCTGACTGAGCGAAAGTGTTTGACAGCGTTTGATGCCCAGAACAGTATCCCGTTGCGATCAGGCCAAGGACCGGTTGAAACGTCAGTTCTCCTGACCAATGTAAATGGGAGAGTCACGTTTTGGTTGAAATGGACCAGCAGCTGCCACCACCCGCAAAGCCCGCCACCAATGGCAAGCAGGCCGTCGCGGCGCGCGCCTATCAGTTCGAGGCGTCACGCAACTTCCGGCTGTGGCTGGCGGAGAACCGCTGTTCCCTCGCCTTCTCCGCCTATCATGCCGGCATTCTGTTCCTGCTGGGTCTCGGCCGCGACGGCAAGCTGACCAAGTCCACCCACCGCTTTAGCCGCTGCATGGGCATTCACGGCGATGCTGAGAAAATCTGGGCCTCGTCCCTGCACCAGGTCTGGCGTTTTTCCAATCACATCGGCGACCATGCCAAGGAGCTGGGCTTCGACCGCATCTACCGTCCCCGCGTTGCCTATGTCACCGGCGACCTCGATATCCACGAGATGGGCGAAACCGCCGATGGCCAGTTGATCTTCGTCAACACGCTTTATTCCTGTCTGGCCAAGCTCAGCGACACCCTGAGTTTCCAGCCGGTGTGGATACCCTCCTTCATCAGCCGCCTGGCCGCCGAGGACCGTTGCCACCTGAATGGCCTGGCCATGAAGGACGGACAGGCCTTTGCCGTGACCGCGATATCGCAATCGGACGTCGGCCAGGGCTGGCGCGAGCACCGTGCCACGGGCGGCGTGGTCATCGACGTGGCCAGCAACGAGGTGGCCGCCAGCGGCTTGTCGATGCCGCACAGCCCGCGCTGGGCGCTGGGCAAATTGTGGGTGCTGAATTCAGGGACCGGCGGGCTGGGCTATATCGCCCCCGGAGCCGGGATCTTTCACGAGGTCACCTTCTGCCCCGGCTATGCGCGCGGCATGGCCATCCTGGGCAAATACGCGGTCGTCGCCCTGTCGAAACCGCGCGAGAAGAGCACCTTTGGCGGCCTGGCGCTGGAGGACCGGCTCAACCAACACAAGGTCAGCGCCCGCTGTGGGCTGATGATCGTCGACCTCGAAACCGGCAACGCCATCGACTGGCTCAGGATCGAGGGCTCGGTCGAGGAACTTTTCGGCGTGGTCATTCTTCCCAATATCCGCAACCCCGCCATCCTGGGCGACCCCAGGAGTCAGGGCTCGCAACTGACGGCCTATCCGGCCGGCGGCTGAACCCCGGGGCTAGCCCAGTTTCGGAAACACCATCTCCGGCTTGTATCTCTCGAAGCTCGACAATTTCTGGGCGTTGCATTCCCTTTGCCAGTGGCTGCCCTGCACCACGCCCGAGACGCAACGGTACTTGGCGCGATAGCCATCCGTCACCGGGTTTTCCTCGATCGCCACGGCGGCAATCCCCACCACCGTGCCGCCCTGGCGCTCCACCAATCTGATCGCCCCATCCATGGTGCCGCCGGTTTCGACCCATTGGTCGGCGAGCAGCACCTTGGTGCCCGAAGCGAAGGCCGGAAGCCGCATTTCCATGTCCTGGGTGCGGCCGGAATAATTCGAAAAACTCACCTTGTCGGTCTCGACACAGAGCTTGCCGGCCTTGCGGATCGGCAGGAAGCCGATGCCGAGCCTGGTCGCCAGTGCGGCTCCCAGCACGAAGCCCATGGCATCGAGTCCGCCCACCACGTCCGCCTTCACATTGCCCAAATCCGCCACCAGATCGTCGAGCAGATCGTGGAAGGCTTGCCCATGGATGTAAATAGACGTGGGATCGAGCCAGGCGAATTTCGGCCCCTTGGTGTTGGGCGCCATGAGGTTCAGATACCAGCGGCCGTCGCGCGGGCCTTTGGCGTGGTTCATGATTGCGCTCCATGCTGGCGGGTGAGATTGATGAGGCGGGCGAGCTTGGCCGCCGCGATATTGTAGAAGTCGCCATCGCGGTTGATGCCGGTGGCCACCATGAAGCCGTCCACGTCGCCCATGTACTCATGCGCGTTTTCCGGCGTGATGCCTGAGGCGAGCGTCAAGGCCTCATCGCCAAGCCCGCGGCGGAAGGCGGCAATCTTGTCCCCATCCGCCGCATGGCCGGTGGCCATGCCCGACGTGCACACCGCATCCATGTGGGCAACGGCGAGCCGTGCCGAGACTTCATAATGTTCCGGCGCCACCGGCCGCTGCTTCTTGAAACAGGTGCCACCGGTATAGAATCCCGTCCAGCCGGACGTGGCGCGTTGCGCGGCGATGGCGCGCGCCTCCGCCTGATCATTTTCCGCTAGGCGCTCGTCGATCCGCGCATCATCCGCCCAGTAGCCATCGACCTGAACGCCGTCGCGCAGGAGCCCGCCCAGCACCGGGAATGCATCCTTCCCCGTTACCCCTAAAAAATTCACTCCCAGCCACAACGCCGGGAAGTTTTCGCGCACCTGCCTGACGATCGGCAGAAATCGATCGACAGCGAAATCATGGTTGATCAGAAAGCAGCCGGGTGCCCCCTCGCCGACCAAAATTCGGACATTGCGCTCGGCCTGCATGCTGTCCCGCACATGGATGACGGGCAGCACCACGGGACCAACCGACTTGAAGAACTTGCGGAATTGGTGACGGTTCATGGGGCCAAGTCTAGCGCCGCCGCGCGCTGAGGAAACGTCAATTTTTCACCAGTCTCGCCTGAAATTTCCTCTACCCCGGACGTCTGGACATTCCCGCCGTGCCGTGTAGCGTGGGCGGGGTTTCCGGGACAATTCAGGGGAGAAGATCGATGTCCATCACCACGCCGAGCCGTCGCGACATTCTGAAATACGGTGCTGCCAGCGCCGCCCTGGCCATGCCCTATGTGAGCCGTGCCTGGGCCCAAGCCGTCGAGATCAACATGCTCGCCTGGTACGGCCATGGCGAGCCCGACATGGTGGGCGAATTCGAGGCCGCCAACAATGTCAAGTTCAAGCCGAAGTATTATGCCGGCGGCGATAATATGCTGGCCTTGATCGCCCAGTCGCCTCCGGGCACCTATGACATCATCCTGTCGGATGCCGAGTTCGTGCAGCAGTTGAATGCCGCGGGGCTGATCGAGGAAATGAACGCCGCCGACTATCCGTTTGATGACATGCTCTATGACGATTTCAAGCAATTCCCCGGCCACTGGAAAGACGGCAAGCTCTATTCGGTGATGGTGCGCTGCGGGCACCTGGGCGTAAGTTACAACACCACCGCCATCTCGGACGAAGAGGCGATGAGCTACAAGTGCTTCTGGAAGCCGGAGATCAAGGGCAAGGTCGGCCACTTCGACTGGCACCTGCCGACGCTGGGCCAGATGAGCCTCACCAACGGCAACGGCGCCAAGCTCTGGGACCTCGATGAAGCCGCCTGGGGCAAGGTCAAGGAGACGACCATGAGCTTGCGCCCGCAAGTCGGCGGCTTCTTCGATTACGGCGGCACTTTCAACGGTTTGAAGAACGGCGAGATGATGGCCATGGCCGGCATCGGCGACTGGATCACTGGCGTGCTCGAAAAGGATGGCGCGCCGGTGAAGTCCGTGGTGCCCAAGGAAGGCGGCATCCAGTGGACCGAATCCTATTCGATCGGCAAGGGCACGGCCAAGGCCGATATCGTCAAGACATTCATCCAGCACATGCTCTCGCCCGCGGGACAAGCGACCTCGGCCCGCATGGCGGCGTACCCGGGCTTCGCCATCACCAAGGGCGGCCGCAAGGCGCTGCAGGACAAGGACATGAAGGAAGCCGAACGCACCGGACAGGTCGACGGCGCGCCCAATGATCCGGTCACGCTGATCAAGGAAGGCCGCATCCACTACCGCGACATCCCCAAGCAGCAGACCCTCGAAGACTGGAACGACTTCTGGCAGGAATACAAGAACGCGTCGTAAGGAGGTGCAGCGTGCATCCTCTGCGCAAGCGTGGAAGATGCTTTCCAAGTCCCGTCATCCCGGCGAAAGCCGGGACCCACTTCACAACGAGCACAATGGTCCGATTTGCATGTGTTGAACCTTGGGTCCCGGCTTTCGCCGGGATGACGAATTAACGATGGCATCGATCCCCGCCCGCAAACCCGATTATTACGCCATCGCCTGGCGCCTGCCGATGATCGTCTGGCAGGGACTGTTTTTCGTGGGCCCGCTCCTCTTCATGGTGGCCATGTCGTTCTTCCTGGTGAGGAACTACCGCATGGAATGGGCCTTCCAGTTTTCCAACTGGGAGAAGACGCTCAGCCGCGGCTTCTTCTGGGATGCTTATTTTCTCACCCTGTGGCTGGCCCTGCTGGCCACCGCAGTCACCAGCCTCGTGGCCTTTCCGGCCAGTTATTTCCTTGCATTCAAGGTAAAAGACAACATCCGCCGCTGGGCCATCTTTTTCCTCATCATTCCGTTCTTCACAAGTTACCTGGTGCGCATCTTCGCCTGGCAGGTGATCCTTGCCCAGCAGGGTGTGATCAACGCCGGGTTTTCCTATCTGGGCCTCGGCCCCTATACGATGCTCAATACCAAGTTGGGCACCATGGTCGGCTACTTGACTCTGTGCCTGCCGCTGGCGGTGATCCTGCAGACCTTCTCGCTGGCCAATATCGACAAGCGCCTGGTGGAAGCCGCCCATAACTTAGGCTGCGGCCGTCTGCGCACCGTCTTCACCGTGGTGATCCCGCTGGCCAAGACCGGCCTCGTCGTCGCCGCCGTGTTCTGCTTCATCCTGTCCTTCGGGGATTTCGTGGCACCCTATTACTTAGGGGGTTCGAAACCGCCAACATTGTCAATCATGATCATCGACACCTCGAAGTCCGGCCAGCAATGGCCGCGCGCCGCCGTGGTCGCCATCATGATGATCGTGACCTTGCTGACAGTGGCCTTCGCCGCCATCGGCTATGCCTACCGGAAGCGCCCATGAGAAACGCAAACCTGCTCCGCTGGTCCTTGTCTTTCTACACGGCGCTGATGTTCGTCTTCATCTTCGCGCCCATCGTGGCGAGCTTCGTCTTCTCCTTTAACTCGGACCGCTTTCCGACGATCCCCTTGGGAACCTTCACCACCCATTGGTACGAGAAGGCCTTCGGCAATCCAGAAGTGTGGACCGCGGCATGGCGCAGCATGTTGGTCTCCTCGTGTTCCGCCGTGCTGGCAACATTGATCGGTTTCTCCGCTGCTTACACCGACTACCGCTACGACTTCTTCGGCAAGAAGGCTTTTCTGGTGCTGGCGCTGCTGCCGCCCACCATTCCGCTGATCATCTTCGCGCTGGCAACGCTCGGCTGGCTGTCGCTGTTCAATGCGTCCGGCATGACCATCTCGATCGTCATCGCCCACACGGTGCTCTGCGCGCCCTTCGCCATGGCGGTAATCCGCCTGCGCTTGAACCAGATGGACCCCAACCTCGAACCCGCCGCGTGGAACCTGGGCGCCTCGGAATGGGTCACCATGAAGAACGTGGTCCTCCCTTTCACCATGCCGTCGATCATCGCCGCGCTTTGTCTCACGGCGGCGGTGTCCTTCGATGAGTTCGCAGTCGCCTGGTTCGTCTCGGGGCTGAACAAGACCGTGCCGGTGATCATCCTCGAAATCCTCACCGGCAATATCGATCCGCAGATCAACGCCATCGGCACCGCCGTGTTTGTGGTATCGATCACCCTCGTCGTCATCGCCCAGGTGCTCATCATGGGCCGCGCGCGGAAACCGGAAAGCGCCTGATGGCTGAAGCCCTCGTCGTCTTCGAAAACGTCGTGAAGCGCTTCGGCCAATTCGAAGCGGTGAAGCGCATGAACTTCGAAATCCGCGAGGGCGAGTTCCTGGCCTTCATGGGACCGTCGGGCTGCGGCAAGACCACGACGCTGCGCATGCTGGCGGGACTAGAAGAACCGAGCGAGGGTGACATCCGGCTCGCCGGAAAATCGCTGCTGGGTGTGAAGCCCCATGAGCGCGACACGCCGATGGTCTGGCAGTCGCTCGCCCTCTTTCCCTTTCTCAATGCCCGCGAGAATGTCGAGTTCGGCCTGAAAATGCGCGGTCTCGACAAGGCGGCCCGCCGCAAGAAGGCCCTCGACTGGCTGGAGCGTCTCGGTATCGCCGAATTCGCCGAGCGTGATGTCAATTCCTTGTCGGGCGGCCAGCGCCAGCGCGTGGCGCTGGCCCGCGCCTTGGTGACGGAGCCAAAAATCCTGCTGCTGGATGAGCCACTTTCGGCCCTCGATGCCCATCTCGTCATCCGCATGCAGGGCGTGCTCACCAAGCTGCAGCGCGAACTTGGCATCACCTTTGTTTATGTGACGCATTCGCAATCGGAAGCCTTCGCCATGGCCGACCGCGTGGTCATCATGTCGAAGGGCGAGATCGCCCAGATCGGCTCGGCGCGCGACATCTACCGCACCCCCGCCAACCGCTTCGTCGCTGAGTTTGTCGGCCGCAACAACATTCTGTCGGGCATTGCCAGACCCGGCAATGCCGTCGAGACCGCGGCCGGAACATTCACGCTTGGCGAAAGTGTGAAACCCGGCGGGACGGTTACCTTCGTCGTCGCCGCCGACCGCGTCACCGTCTCGCAAAGCAAACCAGCCACCGGCAACGTGATTGAAGCGCAATTCATCTCGGAAGAATTCATCGGCGCCATGGTGACGCTGTTTCTCGAAGCGGCCGGCGGCACGGAGTTGAAAGTCCAGGTGCAGGAGCGCGCCCTTGGCGAATTCAGCCGCGAGCCGGGCCAGACACTCTATCTCTCCTTCGATCCGGCTCACGCCCATGTGCTGAAAGGCTGAAGCGATGATCAAGAATCCCATTCCCTGGCCCAATGGCGCGCGCTGTGCCTGCGCCATCACCTTCGACATGGATGCCGATTCGCTGATCCACATCGCCAGGCCCAAGGATGGCCATGAAAGGCTCTATCCCATTTCCATGGGCCGCTATGGTCCGACCGTCGGCATTCCGCGCATCCTCGATACTTACCGTAAGTTCGGCATCAAGCAATCCTTCTTCATTCCCGCCTGGTGCATCGAACAATACCCCGGCGCCGTCGATGCCATCCTCAAGGGCGGCCACGAGATCGGCCACCATGGCCTGATCCACGAGGACCCCATCCTCACCAAGGGCAAGGCCCAGAAGGCCGCTTTCGAGAAAGCGCTCGCCATTCACAGGAAACGCATCGGCAAGGCGCCGCGCGGCTACCGCGCTCCAGTCTACAACATCACCCAGCAGGTGATCGATCTGCTGGTCGCCAACAACTTCCTCTATGAATCATCCCTGATGGCCGACGACATTCCTTACTTGATGAAAACCAAGAAGGGCGAACTCTGGGAAGCGCCGGTCCATTGGGGCACCGACGACTGGCCGCCCTTCGCGCATTACGAGGAGATTGGTTACATGATGCCGGTGAAGGCCCCCTCCGAAGGCCTCAAGGCCTTCTGGGAGGAATTCGACGCGCAGTATGAAGCGGGCGGATTCTGGATGGGCATCTGGCATCCGTTCCTGACCGGCAGGCTGGCCCGCTGGCGCCAGGTCGAGCACTGGCTGGAGCACACGCTGAAGACCAGGAGCGTGTGGTTCGCGCCAGTTGAAGAGATCATTGGCCATGTGAAGAAGTTGACGGCGGATGGAAGCTACACGCCGCGCGTCGAAAACCTGCCCTACTATACGGCGAGCCAGGTAACTTAACCTTCGGCGAAGTAATCCTCATGCAGCGGTTTCAGCCGCGCGATGGCGTTGAACACCGAGCGCAGATGCACCGTCATGGCGTTCACCGCCGCCGCCCCGTCATTGCGGCCGAGTGCCACGATGATCGCCTCATGTTCGGCGATGATGTCCTCGCGGTGGCCCGGCACGCGATTGGCGAGGTGGCCGATGCGGTCCCAGAGCATCTTGACGCCTTGCACCGTCTTCCACACCCCCTCAAGATCGGCGGCCCGCGCGATCAACTGGTGGAAGTGCTCGTTGTCGAGGTAGAATTCCCAGGCCTCGCCCGCCGCCGCGTGGCGCCGCTGCTCGCCGAGATTGCCATGGGCTTCGCGTCCATGCTCCACGGTCCAGCGCCGTACCGCCACCTCGACAAGCGCGATCTCCAGCGCCACGCGGGCGAAGTGGCTTTCCTTCACCTGCCGCATCTTGATCGGCGCCACGAAAGTGCCGCGCTGCGGAAAGATATCGATCAGACCGTCCTCGGCCAGCCGCGTCAGCGCGGTCCGGACCGGCGAGCGCGAAACGCCAAGCATGCCGCAGATGCGGTTCTCGCTGATCGCCGCGTTGGGCGCGATCCGGCAGGTGATGATTTCCTCGCGCAGCACAGTATAGACCTGCTCCGCCGCTGGAAGCTTGCGGTCGAGCAGGCGCAGCGCGGAGGCCGCGCCCAAGACGGGCTTCTCTGCGGCACTGGTGTCTGTCATGCGGGAACCCGCTTGTCGAACGTCAACTTGTATACTAGCATGCATGTTAGCGGCCCAAAGATCAACCCCAATTGTTCAGCCGCCCGATGGGAGAATTGTCATGAAATCAATCGCTAAACTCAGCTTCGCCTTGGCCTTCGGTGTCTGTGGCGTGGGCCTGGCCATGGCCGAAACCGATACCAAGGTTGCCCTCGTGCCAGGCGGCCCGCACCCCTACTTCTCGGCCTGGGAACAGGCCGGTCAAGACGCCATGAAGGACTTCAACTTAGGTGCCGGCGATTACCGCGTGCCGCAGAAATGGGAATTGTCGCAGCAGAGCCAGTTGCTCGAAAGCCTGCTCACGCAAGGCTATAATTCCTTCCTGATCTTCCCCGGCGATGCGGTCGGCACCAACTCGACCGTCTCCGAAATCGTCGACAACGGCGGCCAGGCGATCGCCACCGCGGGCTGCCTGAAGGATCCGACCCCCGCCCTCTTCTGCATGGGCACCGATACGGGCAACTCCGCCTATCTCGGCACCAAGGAACTGATCAAGGCCATGGGCGGCAAGGGCAAGATCGCCCATTTCACCGGCTTCCTGGTCGATCCCAACACCCAGCTCCGCATCGATGCCGTGCAGAAGGCGGCGGATGAAACCAATGGCGCCGTCACCGTCGCGCAGGTCATCGCCGACATCGACGCGCCTCAGCCGGCCGAAGAGAAGATCAACGCCTATCTCGCGGCCAACGCGGCCGGCGTCGACGGCATCGTCACCACCGCCTGGGTTCCCGCCGTCACCGCCGCCAACTCGCTGCGCAAGATCGGCGACAAGCGCATCAAGATGGTCGGCATCGATCATGATGAGGTGGTGCTCGCCGCCATCAAGGACGGCTTCGTCAACGGCACCATGCTGCAGAACCCCTATGGCCAGGGCTATCTCGGCTCCTACGTGCTCGACAAGCTGCGCCATGGCTGCGCGCTGAAGGATGACGCACCGTGGAAGTCGAATGCCTTGACGGCGAAATTCGTCGACTCGGGAACAGTCTTCGTCGATGCGGCCCAGGCCGACAAC
>JANPCA010000464.1:0-3594 GCA_031430715.1 Hyphomicrobiales bacterium
GGCGAGCGCGGATAGAACGGCGTGCTCTCGGTTTGCGGCGTCTCCTGCACCTTGCCATACAGCTCCGAAGTGGATGCCTGGTAGAAGCGGGTTTTCTTCTCAAGCCCAAGGATCCGGATTGCCTCCAGCAATCGCAGCGTGCCCATGGCATCGCTATTGGCGGTGTACTCGGGTGTCTCGAAAGACACCTGCACGTGGCTCTGGGCGCCGAGGTTGTAGATCTCGTCCGGCTGCACTTGCTGCAGGATGCGGATCAGGTTTGTAGCGTCGGTCAGATCGCCGTAATGCAGCACCAGGCGACGCTCGGTCTCATGCGGGTCCTGGTAGAGGTGGTCGATGCGGTCCGTGTTGAACGACGACGCCCGACGTTTGATGCCGTGCACCTCGTAGCCCTTCGCCAATAACAGCTCGGCCAAGTAGGCGCCGTCTTGGCCGGTGATGCCGGTTATGAGAGCTGTCTTCATAAAGTGTCAGAATCGCTTTGATTTTACTTGACTTTCATTGTAGCCGATGCTGAGCCCGCACCCAGCTCAGTGAGCAAATGATGCCATTGACGATGCGCTCCGTCGCGGGAGAATCGCTTATCAAGCAGCGCGCGCGCGCGCTGACCCTGGCTGCGACAAAGCTCGAAGTCCGCTGCCAAGTCCAGGATCGCCTCGGCCAGCAGATCGCCCCGGCCCGACGGCACACTGAAGCCGCAATCGCCAGCGGCGATCAAGCGCGCCAACTCGCCATCGGGATCGCCGACGAAGCCGACCGCCCGCTCCGCGGCGGCAATGCCGTAGAACTTGCTGGGCACGATCTGGCCCTCCAATTCGGGTCGCAGGCTGACCAGGTGCAAGTCGGCAGCCGCCATGGAATCGGAGAGGGTCTCCAGTGCTTGATAAGCTTGAAAATGAAAGTTGGTCAGTCCCGCCTCCGCGACACGACTGCGCATGGACTCGTAGCCATGCCCTCCGCCAACAATCAGGAATGCGATGCCGGGCTTGCCATCCAGCCTTAGCCCGGCGTCGAACAGGGTTTCCCAATCGTGCGCGCGCCCCAGGTTGCCGGAATAGCCCACGACAAAATGAGTCTGCAAGCCGAGCTTGCGCCGTAGTGCGCTGTCCCCAGGCGGCATCGGCTGGATCGACTGTTCATGCGCCCAATTCGGGATCACCTGCACCCGAGTCGCAGCCACGCCCTGGGCGACGAAGTACTCCGCCATGCGCTCGCCGATGGCCACGTTCATGGCCGCCATCCGCAGGGTTTGGTTGCGCAATAGTTTCAGCACCCAGGCCAGCGGCCGCGGCACCGGCGGCTGCCCAAGGCTCACCGCGACCTCGGGAAACACGTCCTGCAACCAGTTCACCAGAACCGCCCCGCGCAGCTTCGCCACCAACGCAACCACCAGGGCCACCAGCGGCGGATCGGTCTTGGCCACCACCACATCCCCGCGGTGCAACAACCGCCACAAGGTCCAAGGCAGACTGAGATAGAAGGTCAGGTAGTCGATAGCCCGTCCCGGCAGCCGAGAACGCCCGAACCTGGAAGTCCAGATGCGATGGATCTGCACACCCTGCCACTGCTCGTTGGTCGCCAGGCGCGCGGCGGGATCATCGTAGCGCTGCCGGCTGGCGACCATCGCGACCGCCATGCCTTGCGCGGCCAGGCCGGCGGCAAGATCCGAAACAATCTGGCTGGTGGCGGAATGATCCGGATGACAGAAGCGGTTGACGAAAACAACGGTCACGCTGCGTCGGCCTGCCTGCGGCTGATTACCCAGTCACCCAACACCAGCAAGTCCATCTTCGTACGTAGGAAGCAATCCAGCGCCTCCTTCGGCTTGCACACCACCGGCTCGTTCTCGTTGAACGAGGTGTTGAGTACCATCGGCACGCCCGTGAGGTCGCGGAACGCTTCGATCACTTGGTAATAGAGCGGATTCGTATGGCGGTACACCGTCTGCAGACGCCCGGAGCCGTCCACGTGGGTGACGGCAGGAATCTTCGCCCGCTGTTGTTCGCGAATTTGGTAGACCTGCATCATGAACGGCACTTCGCCCTCGATCTCGAACCAATCGGACACGTCTTCGCGCAGGATCGAGGGCGCGAACGGGCGGAACGATTCCCGGCGCTTGATCTTGA
Organism: Hyphomicrobiales bacterium; assembly: GCA_031430715.1. Taxonomy (GTDB): domain Bacteria; phylum Pseudomonadota; class Alphaproteobacteria; order Rhizobiales; family Aestuariivirgaceae; genus Aestuariivirga. Next base: position 2,127 of record JANPCA010000464.1, read on the forward strand.
GATTGAGGATGTCCTTCATGTCGGCGCGGCGCGGGTCGCCGAGGATGGAGCGGTTGCCCAATGCACGTGGACCCCATTCCATTCGGCCCTGGAACCACCCGACCACCTGGCCATCGGCGATCGCTGCCGCCGTCTGCCGGCACAGGTCTTCCTCATCGGCGATGTGTTCCACCAGGCAGCCTGCCGCGTGAATCTCGTCTTGACGCAACTCCAACAAAGTTTGAATCGCGGCATCATCGAAGCCCGGCCCAAGGTAGGCGTGCTCCATCACCGGGCCACGCTCACCGCCCAACTCGTGCCAAACCGCGTAAGCCGCGCCGATTGCGCCACCGGCGTCGCCAGCGGCTGATTGCACATAGATCTCCTTGAATGGCGTCAGCAAAGTCACCTTGCCATTGGCCACCGAGTTCATGCCGCAGCCGCCGGCAATGCAGAGCGCCGTGCCACCATGTCGCGCATGCAGAACATTGAGCAGATGGAAGAATGCTTCCTCGTACATCGCCTGCACTGAGCGGGCAATGTCCTTGTGCCGTTGCTCGAGCGGCTCGCCCTCGCTGCGGACCGGGCCGAGCAGCTCCGCCAGCGCCGGTGTGAACAAGGTGCCGACAGAGGGCAAGCCGTTGTCCCATTCGTACTCGACCTTTTCGCGTGCGTGGCGAAAATAGGCCAAGTCGAGCTTGAAACTGCCGTCCTCTTGCAGATGCACAATCTTGCGCATTTGTGCCAGATAGACCGGCTGCCCGTACGGCGCCAGCCCCATCACCTTGTATTCGTCGCCGTAATGCGGAAAGCCGATGAACTGGGTCAATGCCTGATAGAAAATGCCCAGCGAATGCGGGAAGTAGACCCGATCATCCACTTCGATCGCGGTGCCCCGCCCCACTCCCCAGGCCGCACTGGCGAAATCGCCAAACCCGTCCACGGACACCACCACCGCCTCTTCGAACGGCGAGACATGAAACGCCGAAGACAGGTGCGCCATATGGTGCTCGACTGCATGCACTTTGCCGGCAAAGTTTTGACCCGGAAACGCTTGCGCCAGTTGCACGTCGACGCCCGCCCGCTCCCTCTTGTTGCGGATGCGATCGAGCACCAGACTCAGATCTGGGCGCTTAAGCAAGGTATAGGCCAGCTTCTTGCCAAGGTTAGCCTTGGTGTCCTGGTTGATGGCGACATGGTCCAATTCCGCCAATCCAATGCCGGCATCGGCCAGGCACCAGCGGATTGCCTCACTCGGAAAGCCCGCCCAGTGCTTGATCCGGCGGAAGCGCTCTTCCTCGGCCGCCGCGACAATGACGCCGTCTCGGATCAGGCAGGCAGAGGAATCACCGTGGAAGGCGTTGAGGCCGAGAATGTAAGTACCCATCGTCAAGACTAATGTTCCCGGTCAGAACCGAACAATTGAAATTCAATCAGCTTCAGGGACAAGATGGCCTCGGCAATGCCGCGTTGCAAGGCGTAATACCAG
>JANPCA010000465.1:0-1520 GCA_031430715.1 Hyphomicrobiales bacterium
CCCCGAGGCCACGATCAGCCGCTCGTTCGAGGTCAAGGACATCAAGAGCGGCGCTGTGCGCATGGCAGCCTCAGCCGGAGTCCCGCTGCTCCCGACAGTCATCTGGGGTTCGCAGCGGGTCTGGACCAAGGGGCGGTCCAAGCGCTTCCTCGGCCGACCGGTGCCGATCTTCATCGCGGTGGGCGAGCCGGTGTTGGTCGGCCGGCGCGACGACCACGACGCTGCCGCCTCCCTGCTGCGCCGGAGCATGCAGCAGATGCTCGAGGAGCTTCAAGCCCGGTACCCCGACAAACCGCGCGGATCCGAGGACCGCTGGTGGATGCCGGCCCGGCTCGGCGGCACGGCTCCGACCCCGGAGCAGGCGGCGGCACTTGACGAGGCCGAGCGGATCGCGCGGCAGTCGCGCCCGTAGGCTGAGCGTCATGGCCAAGAAGGACGACACAGACGCACCCAAGGTGAAGAAGGACCGCCTCGCGCGGGTCAAGCAGATCCGCGAGGCGTACCGCCTCACCCGCCAGGTCGACCGCCGCGTCGGCATCTACACGCTCGGCGCCGCGCTGCTCGCGCTGGTCGTCGTCATCGGGTTCGGGGCGGCAATCGGTCGGATCTTCGAGGGCATCCTGCTCGGCATCCCCACGGCTGCCCTGGCCGCGTTGTTCGTCTTCGGCCGTCGCCTCGAAAAGGCTCGGTACTCGCAGGTCGAGGGCCAGCCCGGTGCCGCCGCCGCGGTCCTGGACAGCATCCGCCGCGGCTGGACCATCACTCCCGTCGTCCAGGCCAACAAGAGTCAGGACCTCGTGCACCGCGCGGTCGGACGCCCCGGCATCGTGCTGATCGGCGAGGGCAACCCCACCCGCGTGCGCACGCTGATGACTGCCGAGCGCCGTTTCGTCACCAGGGTCGCCTCCGAGGTGCCAGTGACCGAGTTCATCGTCGGCGACGGCGAGGGTCAGGTGCCGCTGCGCAAACTGCAGCGCAAGGTCATGGGGCTTCGCCGCGAGCTCAAGCCCAAGCAGGTCACCCACGTCAACCGCCGGCTCCGCGCCATGGGAGACGCCAAGGATCGCCTGCCGATGCCGAAGGGCCCGATGCCCAAGAGCGCCGGAAAGCGCCGCTAGCCCCTACGCCGCTTGGTCAGTGCCGCGATTGCGTGCGGCCCTACCGACCCGCAGCGTGACCGTTCCGGCCGCCTTGTCGTGCAGCCCGCGCTGGTCGCGGTCGAACACGACCGCCGGGATCACGAGGCAAATCAGCCCGGTACGCAGCGCCGCGAGCGGCAGCGTGACGCGCGGGTCGCCGCCGAGGCGCACGACCTGGATGCCCAGGAGTCGCTGTCCAAGACTCGCGCCGGTGAGCCACGTCAGCACGGTGACGATCGCCCAGAAGGTGAGCAGCACGAGCAGCGAATCGCTCTCGGACTCACGATCGACGCCGGGGAACACCAGGCGGACGATCAGCAGGGCAACCCACCAGTCGAGCGCGATCGCAGCCAGACGGCGTCCGACACCGGCCACCGAGCC
>JANPCA010000466.1:0-8942 GCA_031430715.1 Hyphomicrobiales bacterium
CCGCCGCCGCCGTGGAGGAGGTGTCCGAGCCGGTCAGGGAAACCATCGAGGCCCTGGAACAGGCCCGCCGGTCAATCGAAGAGGCCTTTGAACCAAAGGCCCCCGAGGAGGCCGCGGCACCCAGCCCCGAGATAGCGTCCGAACCGGAAATAGCCCAGCCCGAAACGTTGGCTGAGCCCGAGGAGGTGATCGAAGACCTTGTCGCCGAGGCCGAGGCCGAACCCGAGCCCGAGCCCGAGACTGCCGAGGAAGACGCCACCGCCGAAGGCCAGCTCTATGTGGTCGAGGAGCGTTTCGTCCGCGCCAGACCCGCCCGCATCCTGTCCGACGGCACGGTCGAAGCCGAGACCGAGGAGGGTTGGATGCGCTTCGAGAATCTCGAACACCTCGACGAATATCTGGACGCGATGACGACGCCCGCGCCGCAGACCTGAGTTACCCAGCCGTTGGGGTCGGCGTTATCTAAGGCTGCAGGGGCGGAAATTACCTCAGGTAAAAGCCCCGGATGCGGTCATAGTCACTGCCGTCGCTCGAACTGCCTTTGATGGCCGTCACGATAGGGGGCATTGGAGGTGAGGAGCCAAAAATTTACCATAGTCCTGCTTTACTCCGCTAACATGATACTATATGAGATACCATATGTCGTCAAGCGACAAGCTGCTGGACAAAATATGCCACAACCCACGTGATGTCAGGTTTGATGAAGCCTGTAAGGCTGCTCAACTCATCGGTTTCGATGCGCAACCGAGCGGCGCTACTTCGCACCGCAAGTTCAAGCGTCCGGGCGAGATCACGCAGCTCAATTTCCAAGACCGGAACGGCAAAATTGCCACGTATCAGGCCGAACAGTTGGTAGCGATGATAGAGAGATTCAGGGAGAGCACATGAACAAGTCCCAGACTTATGCAACGCACGTCTATTGGGATGAGCGAGATAATGGGTTCATTGCTATTGCGCCCGACTTGCCCGGTTGCTCGGCATTTGGCGACACGAAACAAGAGGCTTGGCAGGAACTTGATCACGCTATTGTTGGTTGGATCGAGGCTGCGGTTGCTGCTGGTGAGCCAGTGCCAGAGCCGTCTAAACCTCCCAAGCCATCGAGCTATAGCGGCAAAGTTCTCCTCCGCATTCCAGCTAGTCTCCACGAGAAGTTGGCCAAGGAGGCTGAACGCGAGGGTGTCAGCCTCAATCAATGGATGGTGACGCTATTGTCTGCCGGGCTGTTCTCTCAAGCGTCTTCCCGAAAGCCACAAGGCGTAAATCTGCCTCATGCTCATGCAGTGGGATGAGCTTTGATCGCGTCCAAATACGCGTGAGCACGCTTTCTCCCTCGCCTGTCAGTGTTGATGTTGGTCAAATGCTGCTTACATCAACCGTGAAATCGCGCTACCGCCCGCGCGGCATCAAATCGTAAGGATGCTTCCAGCCGGGGAGCGAGCGGATGCGGTCCAGCCATTTGAGAACATTGACGTGGGCCTCCAGCGCCACCGTCAATTCCTCGCCGTAGAACAGATAGCCGCATAGCGACAGATCGGCGATGGTGGCGCGCTTGCCAATCATGAAGGGGCTTTGGGCCAGGTGGCCATCGACGATCTTCATGGCATTGGTGGCCCTGGTCCTGAGGAATTCGGTGACCGGAGTCTCACCCGTCTTGGCGAATTGGCTGAGAAAGCGCAAGGTCGCCAGATTGGCCGTGAACTTGTGGTTGTCGAACAGCATCCAGCGCCAGATCTCGCGGCGCTCGGCATCGCTCTTCGGCCCGAACTTGCGGGTGTGTTCGGCGAGATAGTCGAGGATGACCCCCGATTGCGTGAGTTTGACAGCACCATGTTCCAGAACCGGCGCCTCGCCCATTTCATTGACATTGGTGCGAAACTCAGGCGTGCGCGTTTCGCCATTGAAGAAATCGACCCAGACGGGCTGCCAGTCGAGGCGGCACAGTTCGAGCATCAGCGCCGCCTTATAGGCATTGCCGGATTCGGCAAAACAATAGAGCTTGAAGTCCTTCATCTGCGCTACTTCTCCCGAAGCTTGGGGTTGCAATCTTGACATGCAAACCCGTGCCGTCAAAGCCCCTATCTCACGTCGAGAACGCTGGTCCGCGCCTTGCGCACCACGTCCGTCGCCGTCGAGCCCCTGAGCAACCGCTGCAGGCGCGAACGGCCCTCGTCGGTCACCACGATGGTTCTGTAGAGCGAGCCCTTCTCGACGATCTCCTCGGCGGGATCGCCCACCGCCGTGCGCGTATCGGCGACCGTGATCTTCATGGCCTTGAGGAGCGCCCTGGCGTTGGCGACCGCTTCCTCCGCCACGGGCCGCCCATCGGTTGAATCGGCCACCGAGAACAGTGTCACCGGTTCGCCCGTTACCTCCGCCAGCACCGCCGAACGCCTGACCGCCTGAATGGAGCGCGACGAGCCGTCGGTGCAGATCAGGTAGCCGCGCCGGTCGAGGCTTTGCCTTGCCACCAGCACGGAGCAGGGCGCCATGGTGGTCACCGTCTGCACGATGCCGCTATCGAAGAAGGCCGCGAATTCGCCGCGCCAGCGCGACGGCTCACCGACGATGATCAGATTATAGGGACCAAGTTCATACTGGTCGAGAATGCCATGCGCCACGTCGGGCGCGGTCTTGAGTTTCAGCACGACGGAACGCCCTTCCGGGCTTTTGTATTCGACCTTGTTGTCGCCCGCCGGATCGCCCCAGGCATCCTGATGCTCGGTTTCCTGCGGCCAGGCCGAGACATCGATCCCTTCCTCGCGCAGCACATCGAGCGCCCGCCGCAAGTGCCTGACGCCCGGCAGTTCGAAGCCCGCATCGAACATGCTTTGCCGCGCCAGGCGCACCTGCAATCCGCCCGACGCCAGGCCTGAATCGATGGGCCGCACGAAGAGCACGATCAAATCGCAATTGTTTTGCACCGTGTAGCGCGCCCCGAAACGCACCGTCACGAAGCTCTCGTCGGTACCGTCGATGCAGGCCAGGATGCGGAAGCGGTTGCGGCGTTGGGCGCGGAGATTGGCCAGCGTTTTCTGGACGGCGGCTTCCTGGCGGTCGGAGACGATGGAACGTCGGAAGGCCATGGCGCTTCTCCCTCACGGTCCGAGCAATGGCCAGTAGAGGACCGACATGGCAATCAACACCACGAAGGACAACAGCATCATGCGGATACCGATCTTGAAGAAGTCGGAACCTTTGAGATAGCCTGAGGCATAGATGATGGTGAAGGCCGGCTGCGCTGCTGGCGTCAGATAGCCGAAGGCCGAGGAGATCGCCGTCAGGAACCCGGCGCTGATCGGATCGCCGCCCGCCGCCACCGAGGTCTTGAGCACGATGGGCGCCAGAACGGCCACCGCCGCACCCGCCGTCATGGTGTTGGAGACGGCGATCGTCAGGATCGAGATCACCGTGTTGAAGCCGAGCGTGCCGGAGGCCCCCACCGATTGCATGGCATCGAACACGCTCGCCGCCACCCATTCGGCGGCTCCCGTCGATTTCATCTCGACGCCGAGCGAAATCGCCGCCGCGTAGAGCAGCACGACACCCCAGTTGACGCCGCCGTTGATGTCCTCCCAGCGCACCAGCCCCATCACCAGGAACGCCGCCGCCCCGGCGATGGCGATGACGCCGAGGCCGACGCTCGATGAATAGAAGGCCCAGCCCAGGATGGTGAGTCCGAATATGATGATGGTCAGCCAGTCAGAGGCGCGCATCGGCCCCTGCATCGACACTTGCGTGCGCAAGCGGCTGATGGCCCGCGACATGTCGGTCACTTCCGGCTTGAAGGTCATGATGAGCAGCGCCGCGACGATTGGCAGGCGCAGCAGGAACATCGGGAAAGCATAGGCGATCCAGGTGACGTAATCCATGAGGAAACGGCGCGTCGAGGGATCGAGTGGGTCGTAGAAAAACTCTTTCCAATAGCTGATGATGATGGCGTTGCGGGCCCCGCCCGAGGGTGTCGCGACCCCGGCAATCGAGCAGCCGTAGGAAATCGAGAACAGGATCACCGCCGCCAGATTGTGAATCTTTTTTGGATCGTTCGAGGTCAGCGTGATGAGCGTGACGCCAACGGGGAGCATCATCGCCGCCACCGTATGCTCGCCGATGAAGGCGGCCAGCGTGCCGCACACCGCAGTGATGCCGAAACTGATCCAGTAGACATTGGTGCCGGTCAGCCGCACGATCCACCAGGCGATGCGCTTGTCGAGGCGTTGTTTCACGATTGCCACTGCCAGCATCAGCGAACCCATGATGAACAGCACCGAATCGGTCATCAGGCTCTGCGCCACCACGGTCGCGTCGACCTTCAGGAGCACCACTTCGCCGACGATGATGAGCAGCGGCACGGTGGGCAAGGGGATTGCCTCGCTGATGAACAGGATGGTGGCCATCAGCGACATGACCAGCACGATCTGGCCCTGGTGGCTGAGGCCGGAGGGGGTGGGGGCCGCCATCAGCAGGAAGCCCAGCACCATGGTGATGATGAACCAGCGCCGCTTCCACAGGAAGGCGAGGTCGAGGCCCGCCATGAACAGGCGCAGGCGCTGATAGCCCCGCCGCCGGAAACGGAACCGCCTGGCCGCTGGCTGATGGGCCTGCAAGCTGTCACGGGCCAATTGGAATTGCGTGAGAGCCGTATTCATGGCCGGGGCCTTGCCGCCACGCCCCGGGCCGTGACAGAGTGCGTGCGATTCTTGAACGCTGGCCTTCTGGTGAACAACATCATCATCCCGCCACATCTTTGCCCGCTAGCCAAATGGCGGCAAGGGGCAATCGATCCTATGTTCCCGCCGCGCTCCACTTGATCTTGCAGAAGAGAGATTTCCAGCCATGACCGATCTCGCCACCGTCCTCGCCGCCGCCGATGGCGAATTCGACCACAGCCTCGAGCGGCTCTTCCGCCTGATCCGCATTCCCTCGATCTCCACCGATCCGGCCCATGCCGGCGATTGCCAGAGGGCGGCCGAGGCCATCGTCGAAGACCTCACCGCCATCGGCTTCGACGCAGCAGTGCGCCCGACCCCCGGCCGTCCCATGGTGGTGGCCCATTACACGCCGAAGGATGCCACGAGGAAGACGCCGCACGTGCTGTTCTATGGCCATTATGACGTGCAGCCCGCCGATCCCCTGGACTTGTGGAATACGCCACCCTTCGAACCGGCCCTCGTCAAGGGCAAGGACGGCGTCGAGCGCCTCTATGGCCGCGGCACCGCCGACGACAAGGGCCAGTTGATGACCTTCGTGGAGGCGGCCCGCGCCTGGATCAAGACCACCGGGTCGCTGCCGGTGAAAGCCACCTTCCTGATCGAGGGCGAGGAGGAATCGGGTTCGCCATCGCTCGTGCCTTTCCTCAAGGCCAACAAGAAGGAACTCGCCTGTGACGCCGCCTTCGTCTGCGACACCAGCATGTGGGATGCGAAGACGCCGGCTATCACCACGAGGCTGCGCGGCATGGTGCGCGAAGAGGTCACCATCACCGGCCCGCGCATCGATCTGCATTCAGGGCTCTATGGCGGACCCGCCATGAATCCGATCCGTGTGCTGAGCAAAGTCATCGCGGCACTCCACAACAAGTCCGGCAAAGTGGCCATCCCTGGCTTCTATGAGGGCGTTGCCGATCTGCCGAAGCAGACAAAAGCGCAATGGCAGTCGCTGAAATTCTCGGAAGCGAATTTCCTCAAGGGCGTTGGCCTGAAAGTTCCTGCCGGGGAAAAGGGAAAAACGGTCCTCGAACAGATCTGGGCCAGGCCCACCGCCGAAATCAACGGCATTTGGGGCGGCTATACAGGCGCTGGGACCAAGACCGTGCTGCCTTCCAAGGCCCATGCCAAATTCACTTTCCGTCTGGTTGGCAAGCAGGATCCTGCCAAGATCCTGAAAGCCTTCCAGGCTTTCGTCAAGGACCTTATCCCTAAGGACTGCAAAGCCGAGTTTTCTGGGAGCGGCGGCGGCAGCCCGGCCACCGAAATCACCGAGGACAGTCCATGGATCGCCAAGTCCGCCAAGGCGCTGAAAGACGAGTTCCGCCGCGATGCCGTTCTCATGGGTTCGGGCGGTTCGATCCCCATCTGCCGTTTCTTCAAGGACATCCTCGGCATGGACAGCGTGCTGGTCGGCTTCGGCCTCGAGGACGACGCCATGCACAGCCCCAACGAGAAATATAATCTCTCGAGTTTCCAGCGCGGCATCCGCAGCTGGGTGAGGATCATGGACGAACTTGGGAAATAGGCGGTGATCCGTCAAATTGTCATCGGATCGATCGTCATTGCACTGACGATTGCCATCCAGGCCGAGATGTTCAACCTGTTCTCCAACCGCTTCGAGCGCGTCGTGCTGTTCTGCCGGAAGTTGCTCAAGCGCTTCGCCAATACCGGCGCCATCATCATTGCCGTCCTCTTCGTGCTGCTGGTGCACACCACCAATGTGTGGCTATGGGCCAGCGTGTTCTGGTTTGCCGGCGCCTTCACCGAATTCGAGCCGGCGCTCTATTTCTCGCTGGTCGCCTTCACCACCGTCGGCTTCGGCGATCTGACACTTGGCACCGACTGGCGGCTGCTCTCCGGCCTCACCGCCGCCAACGGCTTCCTCACCTTCGGCTGGTCCACCGCCTACATGGTCGAACTGGTGCGCCGTACCCCCTGATCTTGCCTCAGCCGAATATAAAGCCGGCAATGTGATCGGGCGGCGTCAGCCCCGGCAACAGCCGTGGATCGTCGATAGGCGCAAGCACCTGCGGCCGCACCGGAATGACGCCCGCCCAGAGCGGCAGGGCGTAGTCTTCCTCGTCGTCGCCGGGAGGGCCGGTCCTGACCTTTGCCGAGCACTCGTTCAATTCGAGCGACAAGACTGTTGTGGCCTTGATCTCCTGGGGCCTCACCTTGCGCAGCATGTCCCAGCGCCCGGGCCATAGTTTTTCGGTGAAGGTCTTCAGCCGCAACTCTTTCTCCGCCGCATCCGTGATTTTGCGCGCCGTGCCGAGGGCCATCACCGAGCGGTAGTTGCAACTGTGGTTGAAGGCCGAGCGCGCCATCACGAAGCCGTCGATGATGCTCACGGTCATGCAGACCTCCGCTTCCTTGCAGGCTTCCAGCATGCGGCTGGCCGATGACCCATGCCAATAGACATGCCCGCCCTCGCGCCATTGCAGCGTCGGCGTCACATAAGGAGCGCCGTTGAAGACATAGCCCACGTTGCAGATGGGGGTCGCATCGAGGATGGCGTGTACCGTCTCCGCATCGTATTTGGCGCGCTTGTTGAGCCGCTTCACGCGGGTCCGTTCGCTGGGGGCTTCGCTCAATCTTCACGCTCCTGTTTGCACAACCTGATTGGCCGCGATATGGTCTGTTCGAAAGGACCAGGTTCGCCAGCAATGAACAGACCACTTCTTAGTACCTCGGCCAGCGAAATCGGCATCGACCGCGGCGACCACGAGCCGATCCAGTCACAGATCGCCCGTCAGGTGCGCGTCCTGGTGCTCTCGGGCCGCTTGAAACCGCAGGCCAGGCTGCCCTCGACGCGGGCCCTGTCTGAGGAACTGGGCGTGGCGCGGGCCACGGTGGTCGAGGCCTATGAGCAATTGCTGAGCGAAGGCTATCTCGAAACCCGCACCGGTTCGGGCACCAGGGTGGCGCCCGAGCTACCCGAGCAACTGCTGACCTCGACCCCTGCCACGGCGGCGAAAGCCGTCAGTCCGCGCCTCACCGTCAAGCGCCAACCCGCCAGGCCGTTCCGTTCAGGCCTCGTCGACTGGGAAAATTTTCCGCATGATGATTGGGGCCGGCTGCTCGGCCGCTTCTGGCGCAATCCGCCGGTGACGCTTCTCGAGCACAATGATCCCTTCGGCTGGATGCCGCTCCGCGAAGCCATCGCCCGGCATCTCTTCGAATGGCGTGGGCTTTCCTGCGTGGCCGAGCAGGTCATCGTCACGGCGGGGGGCTTGATGCCTTCGATCTCATCGGCCGCGCTATCCTTAATGCCGGCGACAAGGTGTGGTTCGAGGATCCCGGCTATCCCACCGCGCGGCGCATCTTCGCGCTGGGCGGTGTTGCCGTCGTGCCCGTTCCGGTCGACGCGGAGGGCCTCGTCGTGGCCCGTGGCCTGGAAAAAGCACCAGAGGCCCGGGCGGCTTTCGTGACCCCGGCGCGGCAATACCCGACGGGCGTCACCATGCCGCTCGGGCGGCGCCTGGAATTGCTCGACTGGGCGGCGGCGGCCGAGGCCATCGTCATCGAGGATGATTATGACAGCGAGTACCGTTATGTGGGCCGCCCGCTGCCCGCCCTCATGTGCCTCGATCAGCGCGCCCGGGTCATCTATACGGGCACGTTTTCCAAGGTCTTCTCGCCGATCATCAGGCTGGGCTACATCGTCGTTCCAAAAGCCCTGACCGAGCGTTTCCGGGCCGAGCGCCTGTCGCATGGGGCACCACCCTCGCTGATGGCCCAGCCGGCCCTGGCCGAATTCATGGGCACGGGCGCCTTCGCCATCCACATCCGCCGCATGCGCCGCATCTATGCCGGCCGCAGAATGGCGCTGATCGAGGCTTTGAAGCCCGGTGACGGCAGGCTTTTCACCATCGACGCCTCACCGGCGGGCCTCATGCTGCTCCTGCGCTTAGGCTCCGAGCAGAGCGACGAGGAGGCGGTGGCGCGTCTCGCCGCGAAGGGCATTGAGGTGCAATCCCTGTCGAGCCACTGCGCGGGCCGCAAGCGGGCGCAGGGATTGCTCTTGAGCTTTGCGGGGTTTTCGGACGGCGACTTGCGCAAGGCCGCGGTGCGGTTGATCGAGGGGCTGACGGGATGATACCAACCGTCATAAGTTATGACACTTCCGCCCATTGACGGGTAGCAAGCGAGACGATGCGGTCTGGGGTTTCAATGAGATCGTTCCAGGCCGCGCAGCAGGCTTCGACGATGGCGTCGTAGGTTTCGTAGATACGG
>JANPCA010000467.1:0-10045 GCA_031430715.1 Hyphomicrobiales bacterium
CCAATGGGCCAAGGCCTTGGGCGCCAAGGTGATCGGCACGAGTCGAGTGAAGAAAAGGCGGACAGGATAAGACAAGCGGGATGCGGCGCCGTGATCAACGATGCGCGTGAGGACTTTGCTCAAACCGTCCTCGCCCTCACCAATGGCCTGGGCGCCGACGCCGTCTATGACGCGGCCGGCAAGGACACATTCGAGAATTCACTGAGGGCCTTGAAGCCGCGCGGCACGCTGGTGAGCTTTGGCCAGGCTTCAGGCGACATCGGGTCTTATGAAATCGGCAAGCTCGCAAGCCGTTCGGTGACACTCTCCCGGTCGAATTACAGCCACTACACGGACACGCGCGAGGCCGTCCTGATGCATGGCCGAAGATTTTTTGAAGCGGTCCGGGAGGGAGCCGCCATTATCGGCCGCCCGCGCGTTTTCCCACTGCAGGACGCCGCCGCCGCGCACCGGGCCATCGAGGGCCGCCGGGGTGTAGGGTCAATCGTCCTTTCGGCGTGATGAGCGGACGGCCCGGTGGCTCAACCTCGCGAACGTCCTGCAAGGCACCACCGCCATGACAATGTCCTGACCACCCTGCGGACGCTGGGCCGCGGGCTATGGCTCGGGCGAGGAGGCACTGAACTCTGTTGCGAAATCGCAAGTGTCAGGCAAGGCCGGATACGCGCTGAACCCCTCCACATCCGCCGCCATCGCTGCGCATGGCGGAAGTGCAGGGGCAGGGCTATAGCGCCCAGGCGCTGGGCGTGGCGGACGTTCTGGCCGTGTCCTATTTCAGCGCCTTGAACTACCGGCCGCAGGAGCCTGAATGGGAGGGGCGCGACCGTTTTCTTCTGTCCATCGGCCACTATGCCATCGCACTCCATGCGGCCTTGATCGAGGCCGGCATCATCCCCGAGGACGAGGCCCTGTCCTATGGCTCGGACAACAGCCGCCTGCCCATGTCCGGAATGGCGGCCTAAACGCCGGGCATGGAATTCACCGGCGGCTTCTTAGGGCAGGGACTGGCCATCGCCGTCGGCATGTGCTTGTCCTTTACGCCAATGTCTCCTTCACAGGGGAGGTCTATTGCTACGATGTCTTCGGCGTCCGCGCACCGAAATGTGATGTGTTCGGCAACGTCTGAACCTCTATTATCCGTCCACGGATTAAAGAGCCGGGCCTTGCCTAAGCAGGGAGCGCGCCCAGCTGCCGCCCCGCCGTCAGCCCGTTGGCCTTGGCAACGATGCTCTCTGCATCAATGCCGAAATGGCGGTAGAGATCGCCGATGGTTCCGGTCTGGCCGAAATGCTCGACACCGAGCGGGATCGCCCGGTGACCCACAACCGACCCCAGCCAGGCGAGAGTCGCCGGGTGGCCGTCGATCACGGTGATCAGGGTGCAGTGCCGGGGCAGGGCGTGGAGCAGACGTTCCACATGACTGTGGGCCTTGGCGTTGCCGCGCGCGCGCGCCCGCTGTGCTGCCATCCAGCCCGCATTGAGCCGGTCGGCGGAGGTGACGGCGAGCACGCCCACGTCGCGGCGGCCTTCGGCGATGATGACGGCGGCCTCAATGGCCTCGGGCGCCACCGCACCCTGATAGGCGATCACCACGTCGCAGTTGGGGCCGGGCTGGCGCAGCCAATAGGCGCCATCGATGGCGCCCTGGCGGAAGGCATCGCCGGCGCGGCTGCCCGGCTGCTCGATGGGATTGGTCGTCAGCCGCAAGTAAACCGAACCGCCAGTTTCATCGCGGAGCCACGTGCGTTCGTCGGGATCGCCGCCGCCGTCGCGCTGCAGATAGTCGAAGGCCCATTCCATGATGACCGCGAGCTCGTCGGCGAAAGCCGGCTCGAAGGCGGCCAACCCATCCTGCGCCATGCCGATGAGCGGCGAGCCGACCGATTGATGGGCCCCACCCTCGGGCGCCAGCGTGACGCCCGACGGCGTGCCGACGATCATGAAGCGCGCCCCCTGGTAACAGGCGTAGTTGAGCGCATCGAGGCCGCGCGCCACGAAGGGGTCGTAAACCGTGCCGATGGGGATGAGCCGCTTGCCGAACAGCGCATGCGAGAGGCCCGCCGCACCCAACAGCAGGAACAGATTCATCTCGGCGATGCCGAGCTCGATGTGCTGGCCCTCGGGTGCGAAATCCCACTTGGCGGTGGACGGAATTTTCGCCTGGCGGAACACGTCCTGCTGCGGATTGCGGGCAAACAGCTTGCGGCGGTTGACCCAGGACCCGAGGCTCGTCGTGCCGGTGACATCGGGCGACGTGGTGACGATTCGCGCGGCCAGCGGGTGATCGCTCTTGGCAAGATCGTCGAGAATCTTGCCGAAGGCCATCTGCGTGGCGCTCTCGCGGTCTTGCGGGGCGGCAATCGCCGGCACGGAAATCCGCTCATCGGAAAACCGGCGGCGGCCCTTGGCAAAGAACGGCACGCCGGCCAGGAACGCCTGCAGCGCGGCCACATCCCGGACGCCCGCGAATTTTTCCCATTCCTCGCCCGTGGCCACCCCCATGTGCCGCTGCCAGGCCGTCATCTGGGCCGTGGTCATCAACCCGCCGTGATTGTCCTTGTGGCCGGCAATCGGCGTGCCCCAGCCCTTGACGGTGTAACTTAAGAAACAGGTGGGCCGGTCGTGATCGATCGCGGCGAAGGCATCCGCCATCGAGCGTACGCAATTGCCGCCGAGATTCTCCATGAGTGCCGCGAGTTCGAGGTCGTCGCGCTTCTCGATCAGCCGCGTGACATCGCCCTGATCTCCGAGGTCGTCCATCAGCCGCTTGCGCCACACGGCCCCGCCCATGAAAGTAAGTGCCGAATAGTCCTGGTTGGGGCAGGCGTCGATCCATGAGCGCAAACCCTCGCCGCCGGGTTCGGCGAAGGCCGCCCGCTGCAGAACGCCGTGCTTTACCCGCACCACATCCCAGCTGAAGGCGTCGAAAATCTTCTCGATGCGCTGCCACAGCCCCTCGCGCACCACGCCGTCGAGCGACTGGCGGTTATAGTCGATCACCCACCAGCAGTTGCGCAAGCCGTTCTTCCAGCCCTCCTGCAGCGCCTCGTAGATATTGCCTTCGTCGAGTTCGGCGTCACCGGCGAGCGCCACCATGCGGCCGCACGGAATGGCGCTGCCCCAGGGCTTGGCCGCGATATAGTCCTGGATCAGCGCGGCAAAGGCCGTGATGGCGACGCCGAGACCCACCGAGCCGGTGGAGAAGTCGACATCGTCCACGTCCTTGGTGCGGCTGGGATAGGACTGCACGCCGCCGAAGCCGCGGAAATTCTCCATCTTTTCGCGGTCGAGATTGCCCATGAGATAGTGCATGGCGTGGAACACCGGCGAGGCATGGGGCTTCACCGCAACGCGGTCCTCGGGCTTCAGCGCCGAAAAATAAAGCGCCGTCATGATCGACACCATCGACGCCGAAGACGCCTGGTGGCCGCCGGTCTTGATCCCGTCCACTTTCGGGCGGATGTGATTGGCGTGGTGGATCATCCAGTGCGACAGCCACAACAGCCGCTGTTCGATGGTCTTGAGATGATCCTGCTCGCCGCCCATAGCGCCCACCTCAGCCGTCCTTGTAATAGTAGCTATAACCGTTAATCGCCGGCGCGCCGCCCAGATGGGCGTAAAGCACTTTTGACCCCTCAGGGAAGAACCCCTTGCGCGTCAGATCGATCATGCCCTGCATGGATTTCCCCTCATAGACCGGATCGGTGATCATCGCCTCGGTGCGCGCCGCCAGCCGGATCGCGTCGTTGGTTTCTTCGCTCGGCACGCCATAGGCTGGATAGGCATAGTCGCCGTTGATGACGATCTCCTCGTCGCGCACCTGGCGGCCAAGCTCGACGAGTTCGGCGGTATTGTCAACGATCTGCCGCACCTGGGCGCGGGTCTGCGCCAGGGTTCCCGAACCGTCGATGCCGATCACCCGATGGGCGCGGTTGTCCGCCGCGAAGCCGACGATCATGCCGGCCTGTGTCGAGCCGGTCACCACGCAGACGATGATGTAGTCGAACTTGAAACCCAGCGCCTTCTCCTGGCCGCGCACTTCCTCCGCGAAGCCCACATAACCAAGACCGCCATATTTATGCACCGAGGCGCCCGCCGGTATGCCATAGGGCTTGCCGCCGGCCTGGCGCACGCTCTCCATGGCGTTTTCCCAGTTCTTGCGGATGCCGATGTCGAAGCCGTCATCGACCAGCCGGCTGTCGGCGCCCATCAGGCGGGTGAGCAGAATGTTGCCGACGCGGTCATAGACCGCATCGTAGTGCGGCACCCACTTCTCCTGCACCAGGCGGCACTTCATGCCGATCTTGGCGGCGGTGGCCGCCACCATGCGCGTGTGGTTGGATTGCACACCACCAATGGAAACCAGCGTATCGGCCCCCGATTCGATGGCATCGGGCACGATATATTCGAGCTTGCGCAATTTGTTGCCGCCGAAGGCGAGGCCGGAGTTGCAGTCGTCGCGCTTGGCATAGAAGGCGACCCTGCCGCCAACCGCCGCCGAAAGCCTGGGCAGATGCTCGATCGGCGTCGGGCCGAAGGTCAAGGGATAGCGCTTGAATTTCTCGAGGTTCATGGGGCGGCGGTCTCCGCTTTGTTTGCAAGCGCCGAGACTACCTCAAACCGCAAGACCATGGTTCTCAAAGTTTCCGCAAATTGTGTCTGATTGCATCACTCCGAGGGTTTGCTCTATAAATTTCTCTCATAAAGTCGATTTTTTTGAAAGAATCAATCACCATGGATGACATCGACAGATTGGACCGCCGCATCCTCAAGCAGCTTCAATCAAATGGCAGGCTGACGAATGCGGAACTGGCCGTCCGCGTTAATGCCAGCCCCGCCACCTGCCACCGCCGGACCCAGCGGCTGTTCGAGGAAGGCTATATCAAGACCGTGCGGGCCCATGTGGCGCCCCACAAGGTGGAACGCGGCGCGCTGGTCATCGTCGGTGTCGTGCTGGACCGTTCGACCCCACAAAGCTTCGCCGAATTCGAGGACGCCGTGAGGAAGCTCGACGTGGTGCTCGATTGCCATCTGGTGGCGGGTGACTTCGACTATTGGCTCAAGATCAGGGTGCGCGACATGGCGGACTTCAACAAGCTGCACGGCGAGAAGCTGATCGCGCTTCCGGGGGTGAGGCAGACGCGGACTTTTTTTGTGATGAAGGAAGTCACCGACAACGCGCCGCTGCGATTCTGATATGCGCCTTCCTTGGACACGCTGGCTAGCCGGCAAGCACGATCAGGTCTCTTCGCGAGAATGAGATATCGATCTCCGACCCGATGGCCGGCGGCGGAACTTCGGCGCGGTTGAATGTGTCAAGCGAGACGGACGACTCCGCGGCTTTTGCCCGGATGCGGATAACGGAGCCCAGAAAACTGACGTCCTCGACAATCGCCGCCAGGTGGAAATCGCTGGCCTCGTTGCGGCCGAGGCGAACCGCCTCGGGGCGCAAGGCCAGAGTCTGCCGGTCGCCCTTCGTCCGTCCGGCGAGAGCACCGCCAGGCAGCTTGATTTGCGCGCCTCCGAGGCTGACGAGGTCTTGGCTTGAGTCTTCCACGATGGCCGTGAAATTATTGAGCGTGCCCACGAAATTCGCGACGAAACGGGTCGCCGGCCGATTGTAGACCTGGTGCGGGCTGCCCACCTGCTCGGCGATGCCGCCATTCATGACCACGACGCGATCCGACATGGTGAGCGCCTCCTCCTGATCGTGCGTGACAAAGAGAGTGGTGATCCCCAGTTCGCGCTGGATGGCGCGAATCTCCTCGCGGAGGCTCACGCGGATCTTGGCATCAAGTGCCGAGAGCGGCTCGTCGAGCAGCAACACGCGCGGGCGGACCGCGATGGCACGGGCAAGGGCCACCCGTTGCTGCTGACCGCCCGAGAGCTGGAAGGGATAGCGCCCGCCGAGTTCGGGCAGGCCGATCAGGCGCAGCATCTCCGCCACGCGGGCCTCACTTTCGGAAGACGCCATGCCCGCGACCCTGAGACCGAAGGCGACGTTCTGCGCCACCGTGAGATTGGGAAACAGCGCATAGGACTGGAACACCATGCCGATTTTGCGCTGGTTGGGGCGCTGCCCGACGATGTCCTTGCCCTCGATCAGGATGGCGCCGCTGGTCGGCGTCTCGAAGCCCGCCACCATGCGCAAGACGGTCGTCTTGCCGCAGCCCGAAGGCCCCAACAGCGAAACGAACTCGCCCTTGTCGATACCAAGGTCGAAATCCTTCACGACTCTTGTGGGTCCAAAGGACTTGACTAGACCGCGGAGTTCAAGAAACGGCATCAGCGCTGGGCCCTCGTGTGTTTGGAGAAGCGGGTGGCGAGCTGGATCAGCGCCATGCAGGCCCAGGTGATGGTGAAGGCGATCACGGCGAGCGCCGCGGGTTCATAGGCGCGGTTGCCGCCCATCCAGACCATATAGGGTCCGAAGGCTGGGCGGTTCAGCAGTGCCGCGAAGACATATTCGCCGATGACGATGGCGAAGGTCAGAAAGGCCCCCGACAGCACCGCCACCAGGACATTGGGCAGGATGAGCCGTGTGATGATGGTCGTCCAGCCGGCGCCCAGGCTCTGCGCCGCCTCGGTGAGCGTTCCGACATCGATGGTGCGCAGTCCGGTATCGACGGCGCGGTACATGTAAGGAAGCGCCAGCGTGGCATAGCCGCACATCATCAGGATATTGGTGCCGAAGGCGGTTCCAGTCAGCGGCAGGTAGCTCGAGGTGTTGTAGAGCCGGATATAGCCGAAGACGATGACGATGGGCGGAATGACCAGTGGCAGCAGCGTGATGAACTCGACCACGGGCCTGAGTTTCGGCAGCTTGAGGCGCACCCAGAAGGCGGTTGGTGCCACGATGAGCACGCCCAGCACGATGGTGAACAGCGCCATCACCACGGAGTAGGTGAAAGTCTCGCGGAACTGCGGATCGGACAGCACATTGCTATAGGCATCGAAGGAATAGACGCCGCGCCTGGCCCTGAGCGAGAACTCGAAGGTGCCGATCAAAGGCAGAAAGAAGAACAGGAAGCCGAAGATGAAGGCGATCCACGACCAGAGCTTGGCGGCGCTCATTTCTGCCACCTCTCGGCCCGCGAGCGCAGCACGATATAGACGAGATTGGCGATGCCCGTCACCACGATCATGCCGAAGGCGATGGCATAGCCCAGATGCGGATCCTGCAAGACATCGCCGCGAATCTGGGCGAAGAGAATGATCGGCACAATGGACAGCGACGAGCCGGTGAGCGCCATGGCGGTTGCAACCGCGCCGAAGGCATTGGCGAACAGCAAGGCGAAGGTGCCGAGCAGCGACGGCCACAGCACCGGCAGCGCCACCATGCGCCAATATTGCGCGCCGCTGGCGCCGAGGCTTTCGGCGGCCTCCTTCCACTCGCGCTTCAACCCGTCAAGCGCGGGTGTGATGATCAGCAGCATCAGGGGAACTTGAAAGTAGAGATAAGTCAGCGTCAAGCCGGTGAAGCTGATCAGGTTGAAGCCGGTGCCATAGAGATTGACACCAAACCAGTCGCGCAACACCACGGTCAAGAGGCCGAGACGTCCGAGCGTCGCGATGAAGGCGAAGGCCAGCGGCACGCCCGCGAAATTGGAGGCAACGCCGGAGAAGGTGAGCGTGGCGTCCCGAAACCATGATGGTAATCCGCCCCTTGTTATGGCCATGGCGAGCAGCAGCCCGGTAACGCAGCCAAGCAGAGCCGTCAGCAGGCTGAGCTTCATCGATAGCCAAGCCGCACTCATGATATTGGGCGCGGCGAGGCCCTGGAGATTGACCAGCGTGAGACTGCCGTCGGGCGTGCGGAAGGCGCCGACGACGATGTGAAAGGTCGGCAATATGAGGAACAGCAGCGCGAACAGCATGAACGGCACCGCGCCGATCCAGTTCATGGAAATCGGCGGGCGCAGCGGGCGCACGGCTTGAGAGTGATTTGTTGTCATCGCTGCCCTGCGGAGGAAACAAAAAGAATCCCCGCCCCCAAAAGCGGAGCGGGGATCCGCTGAGGACTTACTTCATCACTTCCGCGCCGACCACCTTGTCCCAGCCCTCGGTCACCGCCTTCTTGTTGGCGCCCTGCTGTTCGACGCTTGGGAAGACCGCCTTGTTATAGGCCTCGGCCGGCGGCAGCTTGTCGAGCAGTTCCTGCGGCACCTTGCCCGCCGCAACCATGGCGTTGAAGCGCGCCGGGTGGCAATAGCCTTTCAGCCAGCCGATCTGGCCTTCATCCGAATAGAGATATTCCATCCACAGCTTGGCGGCGTTGGGATGTGGTGCAAAGGCCGAGATCGCCTGCACATAGACGCCGGCCAGCGAGGAACCCGACGGGATAATCACTTCCATCGGGGGATTGCCCTTGAGGCCGTCGCGCCAGGCCAGGAGATTATAGTCCCAGGCCGCGACGATGGGGGTCTGGCCCTGGGCGATGGTGCCCGACTTGCCCGACACCGGAACGAAATTGCCGGCTTTGTTGAGTTCGGCGAAGAATTCGAGACCCTTCTCGCCCGACGTCTGGCCGGGTTCCGCGCCGCGCGCCATGCCCGCTGACATGATGGCGAGGATGGCCTGGTTCGAGGCGCGCGGGTCGCCGGTCAGCGCGAAGGAATTGGCATATTCAGGCTTCAGCAGGTCGGCCCAGTCGGCCGGCATGGTCTTGATGATGTCGGTGTTCACGCCTAGCGCCATGACGCCGTAATAGTCGCCGTACCAGAAGCCGTCGGCATCCTTGACGTTGTCCGGAATCTCGGCCCAGGTCGCGACCTTGTAGGGCTGGATCAGCTTTTCGCCCTTGGACTGCGGGCCAAAGGCGAGGCCGACATCGATCACGTCGGGGGCTTGCGGGCCGGTATTGTCCTTGTTGGCGCGGATCGCTTCCAGTTCGTCGGCGGAACCGGCATCGGGGTTCAGTTCGTTGACGGTGATCTCGGGATATTTCGCCTTGAAGCCGGCAATCACATCGCCATAGCCGCACCAGTCGTGGGGGAGTGCTATGGTGGTCAGCATGCCTTCCTTCTTGGCGGCGGCTTCCAAATCCTCCATGGCGCCCGCATAGGAAATGGCCGGCAGCGCCGTGGTCAGCATCAGGGCGGCGGCCATCGCCGCGCCGATGTATTTCTTCGTCGTATGTTTCATCGTTACCTCCTTGTTGGACTCTGCTTCTGCTTCTCGTGTATTACAGACTCGTGACACGCCGGACCCATGTACGTCCACCAGGAGACCATACGGCGCGCTCCGCCTCAAGCTGTCATGAATTCGTCACGGTGTCAGCCCCTCGTTTACGGGACTGTCCAGCCGCCAGCGTTTCAGTCAAACACCGCTGGAGCGCGTGGGTGGAACGGTTGCGTTCGTCCTTGCGGTAGACAAGGTGAAATGTGTCGGAATAGGCCAGCTGACCATCAAGCAAGCTTGTCATGGCGACCCGTTCCACAAAGGCGCGCGGTGATCGCCGCCGCTCATGCCTACCACGGCAATAGCATGGCGGTGTCGAAATTTTCGCGCACCGATCCGCCGCCGGGAGGCGCCTGGGGCAATGTCCGCTTCGTTCCGGCCCCCGACAGTTACCGGCCCCCCATCACCTATTTCGGCTGGATCGTGCCGCGCATGGGCGAAGCTGGTCTGAAGCCCGCAATGCCCGGTTCATCGCCGAGTCCACCACCCTTGCCGAAGCTTGGCTGAAATAAGTCAAGCAGCACTGTCCTTCAGCACGCCGCGGCGGATTTGATCCTCTTCGATCGATTTGAATAGCGCGTGGAAATTTCCTTCGCCAAATCCTTCATCGCCCTTGCGCTCGAAGAACTCGAAGAAGATCGGCCCGATCACCGTCCTGGAGAAGCGCTGCTACAGCACCTTCGTCATGCCGCCTTCAACCACGTCTTCGCCATCGATGAGGATGGCATTCTTCTTCAGAAGTGCCAGCGGCTCGCCATGGGGTTCGGTGCGGCGGCCGGCAAGCGCGCCATCATGACGGCAACGGGCAGGGGATAAGTTTGGCCGCGCTCATCACCATGCCCAATCTTCCGGGGCCTGACAATTT
>JANPCA010000468.1:0-2181 GCA_031430715.1 Hyphomicrobiales bacterium
TGCTCGCGCTCATCCGCGCTCAGCTTCACCACGTACTTCTTGACGGCAATCTCTTTCCCGGACACGAATCACCTCCATCGCTGGCTTGCCGCGACAG
Organism: Hyphomicrobiales bacterium; assembly: GCA_031430715.1. Taxonomy (GTDB): domain Bacteria; phylum Pseudomonadota; class Alphaproteobacteria; order Rhizobiales; family Aestuariivirgaceae; genus Aestuariivirga. The sequence goes on from JANPCA010000468.1 coordinate 98, forward strand.
TGATTCAGAAAAACACGTCAGATTCAATGACGTGAGCTACTAGCGGGGATGATGCAGCATACCACAGTTGTGTCGAGCGGCTGTGCAATACCATTCTGAGGGAGAGAAAATCCGGCGGGCGGCCAAAGGCATTGGCAAAGCCGCCAGAGAGGAAGCCCAGGAAACTTCATCCCTATCTGCACTTCGAGTAGCTCCCGTTTCGCGCTTGCCTCCGATCCCCGCACAAGCTACCCATCGCCCCGGATTTCAATCAACGGAACCACACATGACCTCCTATAATCTGTTCCTGCTGCCGGGCGACGGCATCGGCCCCGAGGTGATGCGCGAAGCCGAGCGTATCATCGCCTGGTTCAATGCCCAAGGCATCGCACGCTTCGAGACCGAGCGCGGCCTCGTGGGAGGCTGTGCCTATGACACCCACGGCCAGGCGATCTCGGAAGCCCACATGGCGAGCGCCATGGCCTCCGACGCGGTTCTGTTCGGCGCGGTCGGCGGTCCCAAGTGGGACAAAGTACCCTACGACGCGCGCCCCGAGGCGGGCCTGCTGCGGCTGCGCAAGGACTTGGGGCTGTTCGCCAATCTGCGCCCGGCCATCTGCTATCCAGCTCTCGCCGACGCCTCCTCGCTGAAGCGCGAGGTGGTCGAAGGCCTCGATATCCTGATCGTCCGCGAACTGACGGGCGGGGTCTATTTCGGCGAGCCGAAGACCATCACCGATCTCGGCAACGGCCAGAAGCGCGGCATCGACACGCAGATCTACGACACCTACGAGATCGAGCGCATCGGCCGGGTCGCCTTCGAGCTGGCCCGCACCCGGCGGAAGAAGGTGTCGTCCGCCGAAAAGCGCAATGTGATGAAGACCGGGGTGTTGTGGCACGAAGTCATCAGCCGGGTTCATGCGCAGGAATATCCCGACATCGAGATCGAGCATGTGCTGGCGGATAATTGCGCCATGCAATTGGTGCGCTGGCCCAAGCAATATGACGTGATCGTCACCGACAATCTGTTCGGCGACGTGCTCTCCGACGTGGCGGCGATGCTCACCGGTTCACTCGGCATGCTGCCCTCGGCCTCGCTGGGGGCGCCCGACGAAAAGACCAAGCGGCGCAAGTCGCTCTATGAGCCGGTGCATGGCTCGGCACCCGATATCGCGGGATCAGGCGCCGCCAACCCGATCGCCATGATCGCCTCCTTCGGCATGGCGCTGCGTTATTCGCTAGGGCTTGGCGAATGGGCCGACAAGCTGGACGGCGCCATTTCCGCCGTGCTGGCCAAGGGCATCCGCACCCGCGACATCGCCGGGGACAAGCCGGCCAATGCCTCGACCAGCGATATGGGAGCGGCGATCCTTGGCGAGCTGCGGGCGGCTGTCTGAGAGCGGCGCCATGCTGCGGCAATGTTGCACTGCACGCCAACCGGGGCTGTTCACGTGCCCGCAGCCGGAAAACGCTCTGTAATCCAGCATTTTTCCGGTGGCGGCGGCCCGCCCGGGCTGGAGCGGTGGCGCTGAATTTCTTGACATTTGTTGCAACTGCGCGGCAATTACGCCCGCGGGGCATCGAAGGCGAGCAAGAAGGGTATTGCGATGGACGAGACCAAAACCTCCAGGCGCGAAAAGCGGGAACAGAAAGGCGCCAAGCGCGGTGCCAAGCGGGCCGCCAAGGCGGACAAGCCCAATGCGGGCCGCGACCGCCGCAAGTATATCGCCATGCGTCTTGAGGAGCTCACCGCCGAGCGCGCCAAGCTCATGGAAGAGCGCAAGGCGCTGACCACCAAGCGCCGCGCCGAGGGCGGCGGGGCCAAGAAGGCCAAGAGGGCCAACAAGAAGGTCAAGGCCGAGGCCTGAATCCGATCATCCATGCATCTCTGTTCCGTGGTCCCGGCAGCGGCTGGCCATTCATCGGCGGGTTTTGTCTGACGTGATCAAGCAGTTTGGATTGTTCAAGAGCGGCGGCACGGGCGAGATCAACTTGCTTGAGCCGTTCCGCGCCACGTCGTCGCATGACCTCAAGCTCGAGGGCGATGTCTGGAAGGCGTCGGGGCTCGATCCGTTCATCATCTACAAGCTCGACGAGAACGCCAAT
>JANPCA010000469.1:0-3069 GCA_031430715.1 Hyphomicrobiales bacterium
TGGATGCTGGCCACCATGTTCTGCTTCATCGCACTTGATGCCATCATGAAGCATCTGCTCGAACATCTCTCGCTGGTGCAAGTCACCTGGGGCCGCTTCTTCTTCGCCACCATCGTGACGGCCATTGCCTGCGGGCCTCGACTTGGCGCCCTGGCCGTCAGCCGGGCACCGAAGCTGCAATTGCTGCGTTCGGTGATCTTGATGTCGACCACCGCCAGTTTCAATGCCGGCATCCGCACCACGCCGCTCGCCACCGCCACCACCATCATGTTCCTTAGCCCCATCCTGGTGACCCTGCTGTCAATTCCCATGCTGGGTGAGAAAGTGGGCTTAAGACGCTGGATCGGCATCATTTTCGGGTTCATTGGCGCAGTGATCGTGGTGCGGCCCTGGCAGGGGGAGCTCGACGGGTTTGGCACCGGAATCCTGTTCCTGCTCGTGGCGGCACTTCTCAACGCCAACTACCAGCTGGCAACCCGGAAAGTTCGCCACGACGATCCCATGACCTCGCTGCTCTATACGGCGGCGGCGGGCGCCATCGTGACCACGGCCATCGTGCCGTGGTTCTGGTCATGGCCCTCGGCTCTTGATTGGCTGCTGCTGCTGGGCAGCGGCGTCATGGGCGGGCTCGGTCACCTCTGCATCATCCGCGCCATGCGTGCGGCTCCTGCCTCGGTCGTCGCACCGTTTTCCTATTCGTCGCTGATCTGGGCCAGCCTGTTCGGCTTTCTCATCTGGGGCGACTGGCCGGACCTGTGGACGTGGGCCGGCGCCATCATCATCATCGGCTCCGGCCTTTATATCTTCTACCGCGAGTACCAAAAGCATGAGAGCGTTGACCCATGACCGCGCTCAGTCACGTCCGCAACCGCAACTTGATCGGCATCGCCTCGCTGGCGCTTGGCGTCATGATCTTCTCGACCCAGGATGCCATCATCAAAGCCTTGAGCGGCGATTATCCGGTGACGCTGGCCATCGTGGTGCGCTCCCTGGTCGCCTTGCCGATCCTCTTGACACTGGTGCATTTCGAGCGCGGCCTGAAGAGCCTGTTCAGCCGCAACTATCTGCCGATGCTGTTCCGCGGGGCTATCCTGCTGGTCTCCTACACCACCTATTACATGGCGCTCCCCGCCTTGCCGCTGGCCGAGGCCATCGCCCTGTTCTTCGTGGCGCCGATCCTGGTCACCATCCTGGCGGGGCCCCTGCTCGGCGAAAAGGTCTCGCTCAAATCCTGGGGCGCGGTTGCCACCGGCTTCATCGGTGTACTGATCATTGTCAGGCCCGGCTCGTCGATCTTCGAGCCCGCCGCGTTGCTGAGCCTGGTCAGCGCGCTCACCTATGCGCTGTCGATGGTGCTGGCGCGGAAGCTCGGCAGCAGCGAGCCGTCAAGCGTCATGACCTTCTATGTGAACGGCGTCTACATGGCGGGCGCCGCGTTGATCGCGCTTGGATTTCAAATCGCGGGGGTGGAGCAGCTCGGCCATCCCAGCCTCGACTTCCTGGTGCGCCCCTGGACCTTCCCGGCCACCAGCGACCTTATGCTGATGGGCCTATGCGGCGTCATCGCGGCGGTGGCCATGTCGCTCCTGACCCACGCCTACCGCATGGCGGAAGCCAATCTTGTGTCGGTCTATGAATATACCGGCATGATCTGGGGGCCGCTGTGGGGCTTCCTGTTCTTCGCCGAAGTGCCGCGCCTCACCACGGTGATCGGCACGGCGCTGATCATCGCTGCCGGGATCGGGGCGGCCAGGATGGCGCAGGCGCGCCCATCTCCCTCGGGAAAAGGAGGCGCCCGCGCCGAAGGCGTGGGAGGAAGGGGATCGGGCGTGTCCAATATAAGCCAAGGTCCCTCACCTTCTCATGCGTACCGCATGGGCCCCTTCCTCTCCCGAGGGAGAGGAAAAGAAGTCTAAGGCGCCAGCCCCTCGCTCAAAATGCGGAAATCGCCGACCACACTCTTGGCGGCGGTTTCCGCCCCCGCCATGCGCAGCCACAGGCCTTTTCCTTGGGCGCGGCCGGGGATGGCGAAGATTTGGCTTTCGAGTGACTGTTGCAGGGTGAAGCTCATGACCGGCCGGCCTGACGCCTCAAGCTGGCCGTCGGGCAGTACCATGACATCGATGGTGGTGGCCAGAGTCAGGGGATCGGCCCCGGCGGGTGGGGTATATTCAAGCGCAGTGACGGTGCGTGGTGCCGTGCCCTTGAAGCTGACCAGGATATTCACTTCCGTGTCGGGCTGGGTGATGGTCAGATAGGTGTCGGAGCGGCCATCGAACAGATTGGTGAAGCTGTAGCGCTTTTCGGATCCGTCTTTCAGCGCCGCCGTAATCAGCGCGTCGCGGCCGAGTTCGATTGATTGCGTGGCCATGGCCGGAATGGCGTCGGACTTCTCCACCACCATATTGGCTGTGGCCTTTTGGCTGTCGAGCGCCACCACGACGTTGAGCGGCGGCTGGCCACTCAAATGCGGTCCGAAGGCCTGGTAACCGGCAATCGCCACACCGGCAATGGCGGCGAAGCTCGTCGCCGCGATGTGCAGATTGCTGAGTTTCACCATGTTAGATTTTGAGGATGGAATTCCCCGCGTAGGTGGCCTGAGTGCCAAGTTCTTCCTCGATGCGGAGCAACTGGTTGTACTTCGCCAGCCGGTCCGAACGGGCCAGCGATCCCGTCTTGATCTGACCGCAGTTTGTGGCAACAGCAAGATCGGCGATGGTCGAGTCCTCGGTTTCGCCCGAACGGTGCGACATGACCGCCGAATAGCCGGCCTTGTGGGCCATTTCGACGGCCTCCAGCGTCTCCGACAGGGAGCCGATCTGGTTGACCTTCACCAGGATCGAATTGGCGATGCCTTCGCTGATGCCCTTCTTGAGGCGCCTGGTGTTGGTGACGAAGAGATCGTCGCCGACCAATTGGTGGCTCTTGCCAATGAGCTTGGTCACCTGCGCCCAGCCGTCCCAGTCGTCCTCCGACATGCCGTCCTCGATCGAGAAGATCGGATAGTCCTTGGCCAGCTTGGCGAGATAGGCCGCCTGTTCGGCAACCTGGCGCTTTCGGCCTTCGCCG
>JANPCA010000470.1:0-2193 GCA_031430715.1 Hyphomicrobiales bacterium
GATCGATGTCCAAGTCCGGCCAGAACGTAACCCTCACCTGTAACGAAATCAAGCGAGTTCTCGGACTCACGCTCACTGCGGAAGAAGAGTCCGCCGAGTCCGCACTCCAATCCGGCCGCAGGTCGACCGCCAAATCTTGAACAATATGCCTACCAGTCCGCAGCAGATCATCGATGAAATCCAGTCGCTGTACCTCAGCGACAGCCTGCCCTGGATCATTGGCTACAGCGGGGGCAAAGACTCCACAGCTTCGCTTCAACTCATCTGGCTGGCGATCGCCGCATTGCCGGAAGACCGTCGCCGCTTCAAGCCTATTCACGTCATCAGCACCGACACCTTGGTCGAGAACCCGGTGATCGCCCTTTGGGTCGAGCTTTCACTTGGGCAGATGGAAGTGGCTGCCCTGACCCAAGGTCTCCCCTTCAAGCCGCACCGCCTCACGCCATCGCTTGAGAACCGCTTTTGGGTGAATCTGATCGGCAAGGGCTACCCAGCCCCTCGCAACAAGTTCCGCTGGTGCACCGACCGCCTCAAGATCAGCGCGTCCACCAAGTTCATCCAGGATCTGTCCGAAGCGAACGGCGAGGCGATCCTGGTCCTCGGTCAGCGGCGCGGAGAGAGCCAGGTTCGCGACAAGGTGATGGATACCTACCAACACAGCACCCGGGAACGCCTCAGCCGCAACAAAGATCCCAAGCTGTCACGCGTTTGGGTGTATCTGCCCATCGAGACTTGGTCGAGTGACGACGTTTGGGAGTACATCATCCAGACTCCCAACCCTTGGGGCATCAATAACCAAGATCTGTTCGACATCTACCGCGGCGCCACCCCTGACTCCGAATGCCCCATCGTGGTGGACAAGAGCACGCCGAGCTGCGGCGACAGTCGCTTCGGCTGCTACGTGTGCACCATGGTCTCGCAAGACAAGTCCATGGCGGCCATGATCCAGAACGACGAAGACAAGGCCTGGATGCAACCGATCATGGCTTTCCGTGATCGCTTCTTGGCTGTTGACGATCGGGAACATCGCGACTTTCGCCGTCTCAACGGCCGCCTCACCGTCATGCGAGACCGGTTGGTGCATGGGCCCTACTCGCAAGAGCGTAGACACCGACTGCTGGTCGAGCTGCTGAAGGCGCAGCAAGCCGCCATGAAGGCCGGACAGAGCAAAGGCTACGGACAGATCGAGCTCATCTCCATCGAAGAGATTGACGAGATTCGCCGCATCTGGGTTGAGGACAAGGGTGAGATCGAGGACGCCGTGCCGCGCCTGTACGCCGAAGCCCTGGGTAAGCCTTACCCCGGACGAGAGCTAGATCCGATGCCGCTCGATATGTCCGACCTTGTGCTCCTGAAGCGCGTCGCAGGGCATTGGTCGATGCGCCATCAACCCTCCGACCGCCCCGACGTGCGGCGGGAACGTCGGTTGGAGCTCTACAAGCTGCTTCGCACCCTGCTGTCCACAAGCTTCCGGGGACTTCAAAGCCAGCAGCGCTCGAAGCAGCTCGACGAGATCGGCGGACTCTTGAAATCCTTCGCCTTCGTCGACGAGGCCGACGCCTTCGCCTTCGCCAAGGTTCACCACCCCGATCCCAAGCACGGAGCCTCGGTCACTTTGCTTTTGGACGAGCAAGACGACGAGCTATTGGGTCAAGACCTTGAAGGCGATGCCGTCCGCAAGGTCATCCCCATCGCGGCGGTCAGCGCAATTCTCGTGTGAGCGAAGCATGGCAAAAGTAACTTTTCTGGGCCTTGGCCTTCAGAACCTAGGGCCGTTCAAACAACGACAGTACTTGGACTTGCGCACCGTCAGTGGCAAGCCCATCGTGCTCGTCAAGGCGCTCAACGGCAGCGGCAAGACAACCCTGCTCACGGCCTTGCAGGTTGTTCTCTATGGCACCAAGCTCTACGGCAGTGGCTGTGGTCGCGAGTACGAACAGCTGATGATCGGGCTCCAGCGGCGAGACGCCGACGGCGACTGCCGCATCGACCTGGACCTTCGCCTGGAAGGCCATGGGGAAGTCGACCAGTTCACCGTATCCCGTAGCTGGACCCTCTCGGGTGGCAAGCTCCAAGAGCAACTCACCGTGCATCGCGATGAGCGTCCCGACTTGCAGCTCACCGAGGAGTGGGACGCCTTTCTCGATAACCTCTTGCCTGCTGAGCTTGTGCAGCTGTTCCTGTTTGACGGCG
>JANPCA010000471.1:0-3080 GCA_031430715.1 Hyphomicrobiales bacterium
CAACAACCGCAACAACAGCGCGAACCCCACCAATGAAATGGGCGCCGCCACCGGCTGGTACGGCTTTTGCCTCAGCTTCTGCCTGCAGCCCTATTTCTCGCTCACCCAGCTTGGTTATCCCGGTAATTACTACGGCGGCAACAACATGACCAAGAGCGAGCACCTCTATGTCTCGGATGGCCGCGACTACATCTATGGCAGCGGCATGCGCGGCGGTTCGAGCGGCGGCCCGCACATCGCCAACTTGGGCGAACTGTCCGACTCCGCCACCGACCAGGGCCAGTGGCCCTACCGCAACGTGGTGTTCGGCGCCACCTCCTGGGGCTACATCAGCGAGGAACCGAAGATCCAGGGCATGTCGAGCTTGAGCGGGCCGAACAACGCCTATCTGTTCCGCGACCTGTACAACCCGGCCTGCAACACCGCGCAAGCGATCCACGGCGCCGGCTCCTGCCCGCTGTACTGAAGCACTCTCCACTTCATGCCCTTCTTCCAAGCGCGCTTGGGAGAAGGGCACGACCTATTGCATCTTCCGTTCAATCGCCTCGTTGAACTCCTTCTCGAAGACCTTCTTCTTGCCCTCGAAGGCCTCGATCTTGCCCCACACGACCCAGTGCGTCTTGGTCGCCGTCAGCCGCCCGTGGGATTCGGTCCGGGTGTTCCAGGTGCCGCGTGACAGTTCCTCGGTCCAGTGGGTTTCCATCCTGGCCGAGAGGGGATCGTCCGGTTTGATCGCATACCATTCACGGCCCACAGAGTAAGTTACCAACTTGTGCGGTTGGATTTCCACCGCGCCGAAATCGTCGACGATTTCAATCCTGGTTTCGCCGGTCTCGGGATCGACAGTGGTTTCGCGCTTGTGCCAGGGCTTCTTGATCTCCTTCAGCTTGGCCGGCTCCGAACCTTCCGCGTGCTTCCAGGCGGGCGGCGTCTCGGCGGCGGCCGCCTTGCGCACCGGCAAATGCAGATAGGACTTGCCGGTATAGACCGTGAGCGTCACCGCTTCGGGGGCGGGCCACATCATCGGATAATAAGTGGTCGAAACCGATACCCTGATCTTGTGGCCCTTAGGGATACGCCAGGCGATGTCGTCGAGCTTGATCTTCATGCGGTAGCGCTTGCCCGGCTCGAGCTTGCTGGGCGATTCCCGGCTTTCGCGCATGCAGAGATTCTGCAGGTGATAGGTGATGCGGCTCACCTCTCCGGAAGGCCACACGTCGTTCAACCGCACCGCGACGCTGGCGACCGGCTTGTCGACCGCGAAGTCGAGCTCGACGGCGGGCTGGCCCACGATGTCGAGATCGGTGATGAGGGCAGGCGTATCGAAAATCAGTGATTGGGCGTCATCGCGGGCCTGGTCGCCGGGGAATTCCGGCCCCAGCCAGATGATGCAATATTCGCCGCCGTCGAGCCCCGTGGTCTGCGGCGAACAGATGGTGAGGGCCTTCTCCTCGCCGGGCGTTGGCCCGATGCCGCTGGCGTTCAGCGACCATTTCTTGGTCTCGACATTGCCGAAGCCCCAGAAACTGTCGCCGATCCAACGGCCTTCGATCTGGGCGGGAAAGGTATCGGGCTTGTAGGCCTCCATGACATAGTAGCGGTAGTCGGGTTCCTTGGTGATGCCGGTTTCCATCCCCTTCAGCCACTGGTCCCACCAGCGCAAGGCTTCCTGGAGGAAGCCGATGCGCGGTTCCGGCACGGCAAAATGCGGGTACTTATGCGCCCAGGGCCCGATGATCGCCTTCCTGGGGGGGCGCAGGCCCTGCAGCAGGCGCGGGCTGGCAGTGGACTAGGCATCGTTCGAGCCGCCGACGCTCAAGGCGGGGGCCGCGGGCGCGGCCCAGTCTTCGCAGACCGAGCCATGTTTCCAATAGGCGTCGCGGTGCGGATGCTTCAGCCAGTCGATCAGCAGGAAGGGCTCATTCTTGAGGCGCTCCATCCACATCTTGCGCCAGCGCGTGCCGACCACGTCCGGATCGGGGCTGCGCGACGAATAGGCCAGCATGGTGCCGGCCCAGCCAAGATTCTCGTTGAGCAGCGTTCCGCCCTTGTAATGGATGTCGTCCTCGTAGCGGTCGTCGGTCGAACAGAGCGTGACGATAGCCTTGAGCGCCGGGGGTTTGCGGGCCGCCACCTGCAGGGCATTGAAGCCGCCCCAGGAAATGCCGAACATGCCGAGTTTGCCGGTGCACCAGGCCTGCCGGGCGATCCAGGCGATGACCTCCATGGCATCATCCTGTTCCTGCTTGGTATATTCATCCAGCATCAGCCCGTCGGAATTGCCGTTGCCGCGCATGTCGACGCGGATCGCGGCATAGCCGTGGCCCGCGAAATAGGGATGCGTCAGGGCATCGCGCCACACCGTGCCGTCGCGCTTGCGGTAGGGGATATATTCGAGCAGCGCCGGCACCGGGTTCTTCTCGGCATCCCTGGGGATCCACATGCGCGCCGCCAGCTTGGCGCCGTCCGACATGGGAATCCAGAAATGCTCGATCTCCTTGAACTTGCGCGGGAAGGTCTTGACGGTGGTGATGGTCATGGTCGTCCTTTGATGCCGGGAATCAGGGTTCTTTCGCAGCGCGTCATGAGCGAAACAGCTTCGCGCCCAAATCGCCCGTCTATTTCTTCGAATTCTTTCGTTTTGCTTTCGGACATGTGACTCGCAACACAGAATTCTGCGCCGCTGAGGTTACAAGCCCGGCCACGGATTGCAAACATGAACGGCAGATAAATCGCCTGCTCAGAATTGGTTCAAGCTGGGGTGATTAACCTGCCCTTAACAATAAGACTGACGAGGGAACGACCATGAACAAGCTCCTCACAACGCTCGCCGCCGCCATTGCCGCCCTGGGCCTTTTCGCCGCCCCGTCCGTTTCGGGCGCGTTGCCGCCCAGCCAGCAGGGTGAATTCGCCGGCGTCGTCATCGTCCCCGCCGCCGCCAGCCCTTACGATACGCAAGCCGAAACGCAAGCCTTCAAGCGCGGCAAGGTGGTGACCTTCGACAGCAAGGCGGCCCCCGGCTCAATCATCATCAACACCGCCCAGAACCGGCTCTATTACGTGCTGGGCCGCGGCCAGGC